>DASPWV010000567.1:0-2908 GCA_035637635.1 Vicinamibacterales bacterium
GTCGTCGTCGATCGTGCCTGCGCCGGGATCGACTTCGAAGGCCGCACCGGTGAGTGGATCGCGGAGCCACTCGAGCAACGCTCTATCGATCGAATGCCTCTCGTAGCTCGATCGCTACCCGCTCGATATCCTCAGTGGTCATTTGCGGATAGAGCGGCAATGACAAACTGAGACGCTCGGCGAGATATGCCTGCGGAAACTGCTCGGGCCGGAAGTCGTACTTCTGCACGTAATACTCGGTGAACACGGGCGCGTGCGTGCCTTGCCGGGTTGCGATCCCCTGCTCCTCCAGCGTGGCCATGAGCCGATTGCGCGCCGCGTGCATCCGTTGCACGTTGGAAAGCGTCGGCCGCTCCGGCGCGAAGAGGCAGACGTAGGACTGATATCCATGTACGAAGTCCGCAGGTGCTTTCGGCAAGCGCAGCCATGCGACATCCGCCAGCAACTCGTCATACGCACGCGCCACACGCGCGCGCTCGGCTTGAATCCACGCGGCTCGCTGCATCTGAGCGCAGCCGAGGGCAGCCTGAATGTCGGTCATGCGGTAGTTGTAGCCACGAAGCGGATACTCCGGCAGCAGAAAGCTGCCGCTCCGGTCGTGTCTCGCACGATCCGATCGCGAGGCACCATGATCGCGCAGCGTGCGGACGAGCTCGACGAGCTCGCGGCGATTGGTCGTCATCATGCCGCCCTCGCCCGTCGTAATGGCCTTCCGCGGATGAAAACTGAAGCAGCCGGCAGCGCCGAAGGTGCCTGCGTGATAGCCACGCCACCGCGCGCCGAAGGCACAGGCTGCGTCCTCCGCGATCCAGAGATGGTGTTGTCGCGCGATTCGCTGGACCGCGTCTATGTCGGCACATAAGCCGAACAGGTGAACGGGAATGATGCCGACAGTCCGCGGCGTGATCGCCGCCTTGAGCGCTTCGGTGTTGACGTTGAACGTGTCGAGGTCGACGTCACAAAACACAGGCCGTGCGCCAACGTACTCGACAACGTTCGGTGTCGCCACCCATGTGAACGCGGGCACGAGCACCTCGTCGCCGGGTGACGTGCCGAGCGCCTCGACGACCAGGTGAAGTGCCGTCGTGCAGGACGACGTCGCCACCGCGTGGTCGGCGCCAGTGAAGGCTGCGAAGGTGTCTTCGAACTGCTGCACGAATGGGCCCTGCACCACCCACCCGGTTTCGAGCGGACGCGTCACGGCTGCCGCTTCCTCTGCGCCGAAAAACGGCTTCGTGATGGGGATTTTCGAGTGAACCTTGACCGTCATGCGGTTTCGGGAACAGCGCGGCGATCGTGCGCGCGCCAGGCGACCACCGACTGCAGGCCCTCGCGGAGCGGCACGGTGGCTCGGAAGCCAAGCTCCGTCTCGGCCTTTATCGTGCTTCCGACGCGATGGGTTACGAACATCTGCTCTTCCGGCCGGAATTCGGGTGCAATAGACGACCCCGTGAGGTTGATCAGCAGGTCGACAAGCTCTTTGATCGACGTCTTGACGCCGCAGCCAACGTTGAAGCAATCGTCCGTCGCATCGCTCTTCATCGCCAGGACGTTGGCTCGCGCGACGTCATCGACGTGAATAAAGTCGTAGCTCTGCGTGCCGTCGCCGAAAATGATTGGCCGCTCGCCGCAGTCGAGGCGATCGAGCACTTTCATGATGACGCTGACGTACGTGCCCTTGTAGTCCATGCGGGGGCCGTACACGTTCATGTACCTCAGCCCGACGTAATCGCGTTTGTGTCGCTCATAAAACGCCCGGAGGAATTGCTCCCCCGCGATCTTGGTCGCCCCGTACATCGTCCGATTGTTGAAGGGATGCTCCTCTGTCATGGGCGTCACGACCGCGTCGCCGTACACCGACGCAGAAGAGGAGTAGACGATGCGTTTGACTCCGGCCGCGTGTGCGGCTTCGATGACGTTGTATGTGCCGACAACGTTCACGTTGAGCGCGGCGCGAGGTTCGTGGACACACTCGAACAGCCAGAGCGCCGCCAGGTGAAAGACTCCATCGATGCCCGGCAACAAGCGCTCGAGAAGCGGAATATCTGTGATGCTCCCCTCGATGAGTCGTACACGTGAGTCTTGCAGAGCGTAGGCGAGATTCGCCCGCGTGCCCCGAACCAGATTGTCGAGCACGACAATCTCGCGAACCGGCTCGCGCAACAGTTGATCGACGATGTGCGAGCCGATGAACCCCGCGCCGCCGATCACGGCGATGCGTCGATTGGTGAGATCCATGGTTTCTCCACGCTCAGCGCGCGACCGGCGCTCCGGCCTTGTCGAAGATCCACTGCGCCTGAGGCCGCACGAAGCCGCGCGGCACGGTTGGGAAGTGTGCGTCCGCGCCCTGCGCAGCGACATTGAGGACCGTAAAGTCGAGCGCCCGCTCGACGAGATCGATCGTGTAGCCGTCTGCGGCATGGTGCATGCCGACGTCGATGCTATACGTTCGCGGAATCAGCACCGTGTGGATATCGAGCTGCAGCAGGTGGTCCCCCGCGGGCAAATCGAGCGGCGGGCGAGCTTCGTCGACGCTGAACGCGCTCACGATGCGCGTTCCATCGATTGTCGAGATGCCGATCTCGATCACCGCATCCGCGATACGGCTTCGAGCCTCGAAGCTCACCACGACTCGCACGGGCTGTCCAAGATAGAGATCGCCCTGCAGCGGCGCACCTGACGGATTGAGCAGCTGAATCTCGCGCAGGCGGGCGATGCCGGTCCCCGTGCGCGGGGTCGAATCGGGGATGGTGCCGCCGGGATGCGCGCTCTGGCCGAACAGCAGATATTTGTCGACGACAGCGTCGACACTTCCATCGGCAACGACACGGCCGCCGTCGAGCAGAATCGCGCGCGGGCACAACGCTTTTATCGCCGCCATGTTGTGGCTGACGAAGAGAACCGTACG
>DASPWV010000568.1:0-4139 GCA_035637635.1 Vicinamibacterales bacterium
AGGGTATCGCTGGATTACATGCGCCTGCGACCAGATATTGTCGTGACGACGCCTACCGGGCAGTTCGATGATCGCTGGGATCTCAGCAACGTTCACGCGAACGTTGGGATCGGCTTCTACCCGTTTCGGAAGTAACTCTCATTTGGTGTCAGACGCGACGCGATCCTTGAACCGTCGCTCTTCTCACAGCGGGACGAGCGACATGCTTTCTAGTCCACGAACCGGTATCCCAATCCCACGATCGTTTCGATCTGATTGGCTGCGGCGCCCAGTTTGCTCCGTAGCCGGCCGACGTGCACATCAACAGAGCGCGTTTCGATCGAGTGATCGTAGCCCCAGACCTGCTCGAGCAGCCGGTCGCGCGAGAGCAGGCGATTGCGGTTCTCGATCAGGTATTTGAGAAGCTCGAATTCACGCCTCGTCAACCGAATCGGTTGTCCATCGACCGTCACATCGACAGCATCGAAATCGGCGACGAGGTGCGCGCCGCGATAGATGGCCGGCCGTTCAGGTTGTGTGCGCCCTCTCCGGAGGACCGCACGCACACGCGCGGCCAGCTCGCGCAAACTGAACGGTTTCGTGATGTAGTCGTCCGCTCCCATCTCGAGGCCTGCCACGCGGTCGCTTTCCGATCCCCGCGCCGTCAGCATGATGATGGGAATGTCCCGGGTCGCAGATTTGGCGCGAAGCATTCGACAGACTTCGGTTCCGCTGATCGAGGGCAGATTCAAGTCGAGAATAACGAGATCCGGCAGTTCCTCAGTGACCATTCTGAGGGCGGTGTCGCCGGCGCCCACAATCTGTACGTCGCACGCGCCGTCCCGATCGAGCGTATGTCTGACGAGCTCCGCGATATCGGGTTCGTCTTCGACGACGATGACACGGGTTTTCAGACCTCCGCGGCGCGTGGCGACGGCGGCTCTCGTTGCGTGTTCCTGCATGCTCAGCACCTTGGCTCTGACGGTAGCGGGACGACGTTTCTGTCCCGTGACGCAACGGTAAATTGTAGGTTACGAGTAAAACTACAGTACGAAGCCGTGAGGAATTGTCGCGTCTTTCGGAACGATGATGATTCCGTTGCGGATGTAGTAGCCGTCGCCGTCCTCTTCCTGAACGCCGCGCGAGTTGATGAGCCGCGCCCCGTCGCCGATTCGCGCATTCTTGTCGACGATCACGCGATCGAGCTCGGCGTCGGCGCCGAGACCCAATGGGACTACGTCCCGCGACGGGGTTGCGTTGGGATCGTAAAAATCCGCGCCGAGCAGAACCGAGTTGCGGATCTGCGCGCCGCGACGAACGATCGTGCGAATGCCGATCACCGAATCTGAAACGGCGGATTCATCAAGAAGACTGCCGTCGGCCACGATTGCGTTGTGCAATTTGGAGTCCTTCACGCGAGATGGGGGCAAGAAGCGCTCGTGCGTGTAGACCGGGCACGCGGCGTCATAGAAATTGAAAGGCGCCTCCGGCTGTGTGAGAAGAACGTTGGCGTCGTAGAAGCTGTCGATCGTTCCGACGTCCGCCCAGTAGCCGGAGAAGAGATACGCAGACACGCGATACCGGTTGAGCGCCGCGGGAATGAGCTGGCGGCCAAAGTCGTTGCCTTCTTCGCGCTCGAGCATCTCGAGCAGGACGTGACGCGAAAAGAGATAGATTCCCATCGAGGCAATGAACGGCTTGGTCTCGCCGCTGACGATCACGTCTGAACCCGCCGGGACGCTGGTTCTCATTTCTGCCAGACGTGCCGCACTGGGCTTTTCCTCGAACGCCGTGATCTGGCCGGATCGATCGAAGGTGAAGATGCCCATGCCTGTGGCGTCTTTCGCCGTGGACGGCAGCGCTGCGATGGTGATATCAGCACGATGTTCGAGGTGAGCGTCCAGCAGCCTGGTGTAGTTCATCCGATAGAGATGATCGCCCGCCAGGATCAGGTAGTACTCGGCGTCATCCGCTTCGAAGTGGCGGCGCGCCTTACGAACCGCGTCCGCAGTGCCTTCGAACCAGGCCGTGCTTTCCGGTGTCTGCTCCGCCGCCAGGATTTCGACGAACCCTTGCGAGAAATGGTCCATACGATACGTGTTGGCGATGTGACGGTTGAGTGACGCGGAATTGAACTGCGTGAGCACGTAAATGCGACGGACATCGGCGTGCAGGCAATTGCTGATTGGCACATCGATGAGCCTGTACTTGCCGCCGATCGGGACGGCCGGCTTGGATCTCAACTGTGTGAGCGGAAAAAGCCGGCTGCCCGCCCCGCCGCCAAGAATCAGTGCGAGCACTCGCCGCATGCGGGCGCGATCGCAAACCCAGTGCCGAAGTGCCCAGTGCCGAGTGCCGAGTGCCGAGTGCTCTATGTCCAGTGCCCACCGCCGAGAGCGCTCACGTAGCACTCAGCACTTGGCACTTAGCACTCGGCACTTGGCACTTGACGATCTCGTTTACCAGAATCCGAGAATCCGCCACCACCACACCCCGACTGTCAGCCAAATCAGAAGATTCGCAATCGATACGACGAATCCCGTTCGCCACCAGTCGGCGAAGCTCACGTAGTTCTGGCTGAAGAGAATCGGACCCGTGGTCGTTCCGTAATGTGTCAGACCGGCCGTGAGGTTCGCGAGACAGAGGAGGCTGTAAACGGCAAGCGGCGCGGGAACACCGACGGCAATGAGCAGCACGACAAACGGCGGCAGCATGGCGAGCATGTGTGCCGTGATGCTCGCAAAAAAATAGTGCGCATAAAAGAACACGAGGAGTACCAGGAGAAAGACGGCGATCCACGGGAAGCCGCTGAATCGTGCGCCGACCTGCTCCGCAAAGACCCTCGTCACGCCGGTGTTGTTCAGGAGCTCGCCCATTCGTAAGAGACCGCCGTACCAGATGAACACGTCCCACGCCGCGCTCTCGCCGACGACTTCCTTCCAGGCGAGTGTGGCGGTCAAGAGGAGGGCACCGAGTCCCGCCATCGCCACCAACGTGACATCGATCCGATGCCATCCTGACGTGATCCACATCACCGCGACCGTGGTGAAGACGACAAGCGCGATCGCTTCGTGCCGTCCAAGCGGCCCCATGCGATCGAGCTCGCTTTTCGCGAACGCCGCGGCCTCAGGTGTCCGCCTGATCTCTGGCGGCAGCATGCGATAGACGACCCACGGCACGAGCAGGCAGGAGGCGATGCCCGGGAGCGCAGCCGCCGCGAACCAGCTACTCCAGGTTACCTGCACGTTCGTGAGCTTCGTCACGAGCGACGCGCCGAGAATGTTGCTGGCCTGGCCGGTCAGGAACATCGCGCAGGCAACCGCGGAGCCTTGGTACATGGCGGCGAACAGAAAGGTCCCAAGACGACCCGCAGTGGGACCAGGATGTGACTCGAAGAGCTGCGCAATGGCTTTTCCGACCGGCATGACCATGCCGGCCGATCGTGCGGTGATCGACGGCACGCCGGCGGCAAGCGTCACGTCGGTGAGAACGAGCGCGTACGCGATTCCAAGCGACCGCGCGCCGAACTGTCGAATGAACACCAGGGCGATGCGACGCGCGAGGCCGGTTTGCATCAGCACGCGCGCCATGAGCATCGCGGTGAGCACGAGCCATACGGACGGTTCTGCGTAGCCGCCGAGCACGTCGCGCATCGGCGTGCCGTTGATGGCCATCGCGATCAGGCCGAGCACGACCACCGCCGCGCTCGGGAGCGGCTGCAGCATCTGTCCGGCGATCACCGCCAGGAAGATGGCAGACAGGCGCCAGCCTTGGGGCGTCACACTGGCGGGGGGCGGGAGTACATGGCCGACCAGCAGATAGACCGCGCACAGGATCGCGAGACGCCCGTATTGCGGCATGCGCCGGCAATTCTATGCGCATCGGATCGCGCGCATTTAACGCGTTCGTCGTTCCGGCGACGAATCGCGGTTACGCGGCCGACCTATGCTGCCAGGGCGTGAAGATCAGTGTGATCGTTTGCGCGCACAACGAAGCAGCGTTTATCAGCGCTTGTGCGTGCTCGCTCCTCGCGCAGACGCGGCCCGCCGATGAAATCGTCGTCATCAACAACGCGAGCGACGATCGTACGGGCGACATCGCTCGGATCCTGCCTCACATCCGGGTGTGTGACGAGCCGCGCCAGGGCCTGCTCATTGCCC
>DASPWV010000569.1:0-2438 GCA_035637635.1 Vicinamibacterales bacterium
GGCCGCTCGGCCAGCTTCGTCATGAGCGCCAGAACGGCTGCGGAGTCGATGCCGCCGCTGAGGAACGCGCCAAGCGGAACATCGGAGCGCAGTCGAATTCGAACGGCCTCGGTCAGCTCGGTCCGCAGTTGCTCGATGACCTCTTGTTCGCGCTGTGTTGCATGTGCGGGCGGCACCGGCCACGACCAGAACTGTTCCTGCGCGATCGAGCCGGTATGCGCGTCAATCGTGAGCGCGGTGCCAGGCTCGAGCCGTCGCATGCCGCTGAAGATTGACTGTGCGCCGGCCACGTAGCCGAATGTGAAGAAGCCAAGCAGGGCCTGCTGATCGATCGGCGGCGCTTCACCGATGGCGGAAAGAATCGCTTTCGTTTCCGAACCGAACACCATTTCGCTGCCACGGCGGAGGTAGTACAGCGGCTTTTTGCCAATGCGATCGCGCGCAAGCACGAGACGCTGGCGTGGCGCATCCCAGATGGCGACGGCAAACATGCCGCGCATTCGACGAAAGCCGGCGATGCCTTCGCGCGCGTACAAATGCGCGATCACTTCGGTGTCACAGGCAGTCACGCATCGGGCGCCCGCGCGCTGCAGCTCTTCGCGCAGCTCGACGTAGTTGTAGATCTCGCCGTTTTGCGCGACCGTGATGCCGCCTGCAACCGAGAGCGGCTGATGGCCGCCGGCAACATCGATGATGCTCAATCGTGCCGCGCCCAGCGCGACGGGACCGTCGACGAAGTGTCCGTGGTCATCGGGACCGCGGTGGCGGACGGTCTCCACCATCGCGGCCAGGCGCGAGACGTCCGCTGGCGCGTGATTCAGCGAGAGGAAGCCTGCAATTCCACACATGAAGCCGTCTGCGCAATCTGTCGACCGGTCACGCGCGTAAGCTCGTCGACGACAAAGCCCGCCACGCGCTCTGCGGCGCGTCCATCGAGAAACTGACACTGTTCGCGAACCACCCGCGCACGCCCCTCGCGATCGAGCATCGGATCGTCGAGATAACGGCCGACGTACTCGATGAGTTGTTCCGGTGATTCCGCCACGCGCACAGCCCCGTGCCGTGTGATGTTCACGTAGTGCGTGAAGCGGTAATAACGGCGCGCCGAGCGCGTCCATTCCGACGGCTCTTGGCCGTCGAAGGCCACGTTGACAACCGGCGTGTCGAAAATGGCGGCTTCGATGCTGATGGTGGACGCCACGTTCACGATCACATCACTGTGCCGCATCGTATCGGCGAGATGCTGCTGGCTGTCGGTCGTGACATCCACGGAGAGCCCGTCGCCCGTCCGAACTGTTTGACGAAAGGGCTTCTCGATGATGATGTGCGGCATGCCTTCGAATTGACGGTAGTGCTCGAGCGCGTCGCGCGGGTGGAGACGCACGAGCACTTGCGCGGGTTGAGAGCAGCGCCCCGTCTCGATTGCGCTCGAGAGCACACGCAGCACGTGGTCGTGGTGCGAGTACAGCTCGCGTGGCGTGGTGGTCAAGGTGATGAGTTTGCGCCGCGGATCGGCACCGATGCGGGCAAAGAACGCCGACCGGTTGACACCGCCGCCGTCGCGGAAGTAACGATCCCACTGCGGCGTTCCCGCAATGCGCACTTCGTCAGCGTCGTAGCCGTGCAGGTCGACGGCCTGCTCTTTCATCAGCTCGTTCCAGACCACGAGCCGCGTGACGCGGCGAACCGGCAGCAGTTTGTTCGTGAAATTGTCCCAGCTCGGATCGATGGCCATGCTGGCGATGCAACGCCGTGCCGCGGTTCGAAGGAGCGGCACCTCGGAAAAGATCAACCCAGGACTCGAAACAATCAGCAGCACCGGATTGTGGCGATCGAATATCTCTTCAGCCCCCGGATGTCTGATCCACGAATCGCTCACCTGGTATCGAGTTGGCCTTCTCACCATTGACGGCGCGAGCAACTTCGCAAGAAGAGCCTTTGCGCCAATCCAGCGGACGGTTCCTTTCGCGAGCGCCTCGGCACGACGGATCTCGACCGACTCTGTCAAGCCCGAATTCAAATACGCGGCCTGCATGAGCGCCTGCAGCCGCGCCTCGAGTCCTGCCGGCCGGTGCGGCGGCAGATCCTCGAAGTGCACGCGCGAGTGGCGAACCTCGCGCACGAACTCGGGATCCTTCACCAGCGGCGACAACAACACCACTCGAACCGCTTCGTCTGCTTCCAGCAACCGTCTCAGGATGCCGGTGCGCAGCAGGTTTCCGGCGGCAGCGCCGTGCGGAACGGAAACGAGCACCGGGACGGTCTTCGTTGTGCTCAGCGGCTGTCTCCCGAAAGATGCCACTGAAGCACCGAACCACGCAACGACGAGCCACAGAAACACCGAATCACGGAAAAGATATTTGCCTCCGTGTTCCCGTGCTTCCGTGGCTCTCGATTCCGTGCTTCCGTGTTTCAGTGGCCTCTTCCTGCGCGGCAAA
>DASPWV010000570.1:0-8642 GCA_035637635.1 Vicinamibacterales bacterium
TGGCGATCAAGGACGGAAAGATCGCCGCGGTGGCCGCGGACATTCCGGCGGCGCGCGCCTTGAAAACGGTGGATGCCACCGCTCTCTACGTCACTCCTGGACTCATAGACATTCACGTCCACATCTTTCCCGGCATCGCGAGTGGGTATTCCGCCGGAGCATCGAGCCTGCCGCCGGACGGGTTCACCTTGCGAAGTTGCGTGACGACCGTCGCCGATGCCGGGAGTTCCGGCTGGCGCAATTTCGACGACTTCAAGACGCGAATCATCGATCAGTCGAAAACGCGTGTGACCGCCTTTCTCAACATCGTTGGATCCGGCATGGCTGGCATCGCGGAACAGAACATCGCAGACATGAATGCCAAAGCGACGGCAGACATGGTGCTCAAGCACAAAGGCGTGATTGTGGGAATCAAGAACGCGCATTTTGCGGGACCCGAATGGACGCCATACGAGAGGACCGCCGAAGCGGGCCGCCTTGCGAACGTTCCAATCATGGTCGACTTCGACGGCCCTGCGACACGCACGCTCGGGGAACTGTTCGCCAAGTACTACCGCCCTGGTGACATCTACACCCACACGTACGGCGGCAGCAACGGGGAGCAGGATGCCAAGACGAAGGGACCGGCACAGGCACTGCTTGACGCTCGAAAGCGAGGGGTTTTCTTCGACGTCGGTCATGGCGGATCCAGTTTCCGGTGGGCTGTGGCCGTGCCTTTGATGAAGGTCGGGTTCATTCCGGACTCGATTTCAACGGACCTGCACGCGGGCAGCATGAACGCGGGCATGAAGGACATGCTGAACGTCATGGGCAAGTTCCTCGCGATGGGTATGTCGCTCGAGGACGTCATCCTGCGATCGACGTGGAACCCGGCGAAAGAAATCAAGCTCGAAGAGCTGGGGAATCTCTCGGTGGGCGCGCCCGGGGATGTAGCGCTCCTGCGCGCCGAGAAGGGCACCGTCGGCTTCGTCGATTCGCGTGGTGCGCGCGTGGACGGCACGTCCAAGCTCGTTTGCGAGCTCACAATCCGCGACGGCAAGGTCGTCTACGACCTGAACGGCATCTCGAGAGACCGCTGGGATCCCGCGAACCCCGATGTCGGGGGCGGCGATCCGCGCTGGGACGGCCTCTCGCCAAGGCGCACACCCGCGCGCCCGCCGAGCAGGCAATAACCGGCTCCGGTTGCGGATGTGACGGGAAATCCCGTATTATCTTAGAGTTACATGGCACAAGTGTATGCGGCGAAGTATCTCGCCAAGGCGGCGCTGAGCGCTCCGCGCGACCTCATCCGGGCGGCGGTGGCTAAATACGCGCCGCTCCATCCGACGGTTCTGATCTTTCATTGCACCTTTGTTTGCGATGCGCGCTGCGAAATGTGCAGCAACTGGACACGCGGCGATCGCAAGACCGATCTCACGCTCCCGCAAATCGAAAGCGCCTTCGAGTCCCGGCTCTGGAAGAACATCGAAAACGCCTCGCTCTCCGGCGGCGAGCCGACCACCCGCAACGACATGGCGGAGATCTGCCGCCTGATGGTCGACAAGTTCCCCAAGCTGCGGAAGTTGACGATCAACACGACCGGATTGACGCCGCATCGCGCCATCCCGATGCTGACCGACGTCGTCAAGATGTGTCATGAGCGCAACGTCATCTTCTCGACGCGCGTGTCTATCGACGGCGTCAACGACATGCACGGCGCCGTTCGCAATGTGCATCGTGCGTTCGAGAAGGCCGGCCAGACCATTGCGGCCATGCAGGAGCTGCAGAAGAAATATCGGTTCAACTTCGGCATCTCATCGACGATCTTTTCGCAGAACCTGGACGACGCCGACAACATCCTGGCGTGGGCGAAGAAAGAGAAGCTGGACATCGTGTTCAACATGGTTCGCTTCACCGACGCCATGCTGGGCAATCAAGATCTGGCCGGCGACCTGCGTCCGATGGGCGCCGAAGAGCAGCGTATGCGCCGCTTTTTCCTGGACCGCGTGAGGCACGACCCTCTGCTCGACGGACAGAACTATATCTACCTGCACTACGCCGACATGATCGGCAATGGCTATCAGCGCACCGCGCCGTGTCCATTTCAAACGCAGGGAGTGATGCTGAATCCGAACGGCGATCTCTTTTTCTGCGAAAACAGCGACGTCATGGGGAACACCAAGGAAGAAGACCCTGAGGCGATCTACTTCCGCGCCACGTCGCAGGAACACCGCCAGATGATTCGGGACGAGAAATGTCCCACCTGTCTCAGCCCCTGTCAGATGAACGTCGCGGCCATCAAGCAGGTTGTCCCGTACGCCCGATTCCTGGTTCGCGCGTCCATCGAGAAGCGGCGATTCAGCTTTGGCGCCCACTTGCCTGCTCCTCCACCGCCAACCGCGCCTGCGGAATCGGGCGCGCGCCCTTGAATTCTGACGTCGGGACGACGCATCCGCCTACGCGGCCGTAGGCTGCTTCGGCGCGACCTCGCTGAAGCCTGCCTGTATCATGCAAGCGACAGCGGGTGCGGTGCCCCAACCGGTTCATGCCTCAAACGCTCAGCGTCCTCGTACCTGTCTATAACGAACGCGCCACGATCGAGCGGCTGCTCGATCGTGTCGTCGCTGTCGAGACCGGCTTCACGCTGGAAGTGCTGGTCGGCGACGACGGGTCCACTGATGGCACGCGCGACATCCTGTCGCGCCTCTCGCTGCCGCGCGTCACCGTGTTTTTCATGGAGAAGAACGCCGGGCGCGGCGCGGTTCTCAAGCACCTCTGGACGCGCGCCACCGGGGATATCTACGTGCACCAGGACGCGGATCTCGAATACGATCCGCAGGACTATCGCGTGTTGCTCGGCCCACTGGTCGATGGCAGCGCGGATGTCGTGTATGGGAGCAGGTTTAAGGGTTCGATTCAGAAGATGCGATGGATCAACCGCGTCGGCAATCTGACGGTCACGGCCGCAGCGCGCGCGCTGTACGGCGTTCACGTGTCCGACCTGATGACATGCTACAAGATGTATCGCGCATCGCTCGTCCGCGATCTTCGCATCCGCGCCAACGGCTTCGATTTCGAGGCGGAGTTCACGGCGCGCCTCGCGCAGCGTGGGGCGCAGTTTGCAGAAGTCCCGGTCAACTTCAAGGGCCGCACGCTCGCCGAAGGCAAGAAGATTCACCCCTGGGACGCGGTGCGCGTGATGCGTGAGTTGATGCGATGCAAAATGGCGGGAGAGGGGGCGTGAGCAACTTCACAGGCGTAAATCGGCCGCTTGGCGATCGAATGGTCGGCGTCATCCTTGCGGCCGGCAAGGGCGCGCGGATGTATCCGTTTTCGGAGCGCAGTCCTAAGCCCATCCTTCCGATCCTGAACCGGCCGCTGCTCGCGCATCAAGTCGAAGTGATGCGCGACTGCGGCATCACCGACATCCACATTGTCGTGGGGCACCTCGGATATCAGGTGGCGGGCGTCTTCGGTGACGGGTCGCAGTATGGCGTTCGCATCCGCTTCGTCGAGCAGGACGACATGTTGGGCCTTGCGCATGCGGTTGGCGGGCTCGAATCGCGCGTGCAGGTACCGTTTCTGTTGATGCTCGGCGACATCTACTTCCATCTCAAGGCGCCGCTCCGGCCGCTGTGCGATGAGGTGCTCTCGGGCGCGGTGAATGCCAACCTCGTGAGCATGTACGAGCCGAATCCCGAGATGGTCCGGCGCAACTTCGTCATTCAGGCGGATGAGCGCGGTCGGGTGCAGCGCGTGATCGAGAAACCCCGGTATGTCGACAGCCAGCTGAAAGGCTGCGGCCTCTACGTATTCGATCCGCACATCTTCGACGCGATTCGCCGCACGCCGCGCACGGCCATGCGCGACGAATACGAAATCACCGACAGCATCCAGATTCTGATCAACGACGGCTACATCGTCCATCATCACCCGATCGTCGAGCGCGATCTCAATCTCACCAAGCCGGATGACCTGCTGACGATCAACCTGATCGAGCTGCGCCGCAACGGCCTTTCGCAGCTTGTGGCGGACAGCGTCACATCGCCGGAAGGCACGCGCATCGAGCAAAGCGTCGTTGGCACAGGTGTCGTGATCCGGCATCCGATTCGGATCACGAACAGCGTCATCATGCCGAACGTGATCGTCGACGCGTCAACGGATCTCGATTCGGTCGTCATGGACGGCGAGCACACCGTCTACTGTCCGGGCGTCGCGGCGCAGGCGTCAGCCAGCGTCGCCTCCTGATGTTTACGCATGCCCTGGTAACGGGCGGCGCCGGCTTTATCGGTTCACACCTCACACGCGCGCTGCTCTCACGGGACACAGTTGTCACCGTTCTCGACAATCTGTCCGTCGGCCGGCGCGACGCTGTCCCCCCCGGGGCGCGTTTTGTTCACGGCGATATTCGAGATGAGCGCGCTGTCGCCGACGCGCTTCGGGACGTCGACTGCGTCTTCCACCTTGCCGCCCAGGTGACAATCCGCGGGAGCTTCGATCGCTTTTACGAAGACCTCGACACGAATGTCATGGGGACGGCGCGACTGCTCGAGTCGGCAGACCCCTCGATGGTCAAGTGGTTCGTGCTGGCGTCGTCGATGGCGGTGTACGCGGACGCGGAGCGGCCAGTGCCGCTCAACGAAGATCATCCGACACGACCGCTCTCACCGTACGGTTGCGGCAAGCTCGCGGCCGAGGGAGTGGCGCGGCAGATTCTCGGCGCGCGCGGCATTCCATTTACCGCGGTCCGCTACTTCAACACGTTTGGACCGGGCCAGACCTACACGCCCTACGTCGGCGTGATCACCATCTTCGTCACCCGGTTGCTGCGCGGTGAGGCGCCGCTGATCTTTGGCGATGGCGAGCAGCAACGCGATTTCGTCCACGTGGACGACATCGTTTCCGGGACCGTGGCGGCGCCAGGCCGTGAGCCGGGAACCTATAACCTCGGCACCGGCCGGGGCACGTCGCTCAACGAGTTGGCGGAGTTATTGACGGGTCGCATCAATCCCGCGTTGACGCCGGGGCACGCGGAAGCGCCGCCGGGCGAACTGCGCTATTCGATTGCGAACATCACCGCGGCGCGGCGTGCGCTCGGATATGAGCCCACACGATCGCTCGAGAAGGATGTGGATGCAGTGATATCTGATATTCGCGGCCGGCACGCGTAGTGGCGCTGCTTCAGCAGCGCCTTTACCGGCGGGCTGAAGCCCCCCACTACATGCCGCATGGTCCTTAAAATTCCGCGATGCGCGATCGCTCGCTCACTCTCCCCGAAGCGCTGTTCGTCGCGGTCGTGACCGTCCTGGCGCTGGTCATCACCGTCGCCTATCTCTGGATGCGCATCGCGCGCCTGTCGCCGTTTGCAGTGCTTGGCTTCACGATCGCGACCGGCGTAGTGTTCGCGATTAGGGCTTCCCGTCAGGCGCGGCGCGACACTGCTGCTCTCGTGGCTGCGATCGCTGTCTTCGGATTGGTGTTCGGATGGCTGTTGAAGGTTGCCTGGCCATCTCTGCTTCCGCCCGGCGGAGGACCCGACCTCGCGCACCACCTCGTGCTCATCGATTTTCTCGAGCGACATTGGCAACTGCCGGACGCGACTCTCGTCCCGGCGATGGGCGAAATGGCGCATTACACGCCCGGCGTGCATCTAGTCGCCGCACTGTTGGGCGCATGGACGCGTACCGACGGCTTCCACACGATCTACGCGGTCGTCGCCCTCACCGTCGCCCTCAAGGCTGGCCTCGTATTCCTGATCGCATTGCGGGTCGTTGGCGTTGAGCCCCGCGTACCACTGGCGCTGACGGCAGTGCTGCTGATGTTGCTGCCGCAGGAATACTTCGTCGGCTCTTTCGTTCACGATTCATTCTTCGCGCAAGCCGCTGCGGAGATGTTTGCCGTTGCCATGTGGTGGTCTCTCGTCATGTGGGACGGCCGGCCAGAGCTCACGCCACTGGCCCTCTTTGCATCGGCCGGCATCGGCGCATTTCTCACTTGGCCGCTGTGGATCGGACCACCGATCGTGGCACTGGCTGCCGCCGCGCTCACTCACGAAGAGCTGCCACCGCGAGAGCGAGTCCGCGCGATCACGTTCGCTGTGGCGCCAATCGCCGGCATCGCGCTCGTTCACACAATTGGCCGCGTTGGGTGGCTGGCCATTGCCGGTTCACCGGGCGCGGTGCTCCACCCGGCCGTGATCACCTTTGGGTTGCCGTTTCTGCTTCTGGGCGGAGCCGGGTTCCTGCTCGCGCTTCGGCAGCGCCAGGCGAGAACAACGTTGCTCGTGACGCTCGCAATCGTCGCTCAAGCCGCGACACTCTACGCTCTTGCGCGGGCGCGCGGCGTCACATCGCCGTACTTACCGCTGAAGATGATCTATCTATTGATTTACCCGGGTGCGGTGCTGGGCACTATCCCGGTGGCGAGTCTTTGGAGACTCGTTCTGGCGAAACTCCCTCGTGGAATCTCCATTCCGCGCTACACCCATGGGTTAGCAGTCTCGGCGCTGCTGCTGACAATCGTGCTCGCCTATCGGAAACCGCTTTTCCTCGTTCCCCGACGCGCTCCTGTTGTTTCAGAGGATCTCTACGATGCAGGACGCTGGGCGCGAGCGAATGTCGAGTCCGCGTGCGTCGATTATCTCGTGCCGAACGGAGACACCGCGTACTGGCTGCACTATGCGGTGCTCGGCAATCCACGCTCGTCGGTGCGGAGCGCAAATCCAGACACCTTCGTTCCAGCACGCGCCATCGCACGCTGGATTGAGCCTGGCGGGCTGCCCTACGCGGTGGTTGATCTCACGACGCTGCCGAACGAGATCCTGCTCGACGTAGACGTGCTCGAGGCGTTCGGCGCGGCGGCAGTCGTCAAGCGTCGCGGGCTTTGGGATTGTCCGGACGCGGAGCGCCTGGCCGGTCGCGTCAGCCCGCCCTGAGAAACCGGCGCGCGACGTACACCTCTGGCATGTAGTCGAAGTAGAGGTGCTTCAAGCGTGTTCGCGCGATCGGCCGATAGGCCTGGGCTCCGAACCGCGCCCACCACGGCACCGTGTACTCGTCGTACTTGCGATCGTTGAAGAGAGTCGCGAGATACAGGCGCTCGTAGAACTCACGATCCTGGCCGCCCACCTGCACGAAGCCGTGCCCCTCGAAGTCAAAACTCGACCACCCTTCCAGTGAGGAGGGCGGGACGAATCCGAGCTTGACCGCCTGCTCGAACATCGGTGTGCCCGGGTACGGCGTGTAGTGGTAGACGGGGGAATTACGGAAGTTGGGGTTCGCCCGATGGAGTCGATCGATCAAATCGAGTGTGAGCTTGATGTCGTCGAGCGTCTCACCCGGGAAGTTGGAAATGAAGCTGCCGTAGATGATGAAAGCGAACTGCGCCAGCCGCTCGAACGTTGCGATAATCTCCTCGACCGAGCCCTCCTTTTTCATCAACTTCCGCATGCGCGGCGAGCCTGTCTCGATCCCGATGGTAAATCGCCTGAAGCCGCTCTGCTCGAGCATCTTCAGGAAGCCAATATCCATCTTGCCGATATTGACGATGTCGGAGCCCTGCACCTGCCACGTCACGTCAATCCCGCAGAGGCCCTCGATAATCGCGCGCGATCGTTTGGCGTTGATGAAGAAGTCATCGTCGACGAAATACACATCCTGCACGCCGAAGGCCTCGCGCACGTACTTGACGCGCTCGACCACTCGCTCGGGCGTCTGCGCGCGCCACTTGCGGTCGTTGAAGTAGACGTTGTAGCAGTACGTGCACGCGTACGGGCAGCCTCGCGAGCTCTCCATGTAGAGACTGGGTCGGCCTGCGTAGATCGGCTTGTACTCGTCGACACTCACCAGGTGGTAAGGAATTTCCGGCGCCGTGCTGAGATCGAGATAGGGCACTGCCGGCGTCGCGACGTAGCGGCCGTCCTCGAGATAGGAGATGCCCGGCACGTCCGCGAGATCGCGGCCTTCGCGCAGCACATCGGCGAGATCGAGCAACGATTGTTCGCCTTCCCCTCGCACGATGATGTCGATGAGTGGATGCGCGAGCGACTGCTCGGGCAGTATTCCGACGTGGACACCGCCCCACACGATCGGCACGTTCGGATTTGTCGCTCGCACGACGTTGGCGATGTCGAGTGCGCGCGCGATCATCGGGCCGGTGTAGCACGTGATGCCGACAAGCAGTGGATCGGCGCCCATCTCGGCAATGAGCCGCGCACGCCACGCGGGATCCGTGCGCTGATCGATCAGAGCGACCTCGTACTGTTGGACAGCGAGAGACGCGGCGTGCAGCAGACTCAGCGGCATCGCTGGCTTGCTGCGCATCTTGTCGATGTAGCCGACTCGTGGCTGGACGAGAACGATCTTGCCGCGCGGATTTACCCTCCAGCGCGGCGGACGCACCCGTGTGACGGCCGCGGGCGCCATCTGCAACAGGTTCCCTTCACGAAGGAGGGCGCCAGGCGATTTGACGCGTACGCGATCCGACGTACCACCGTTGCGACCGGACTCCGTTGACATGAATGGGCGAGAATAGCACGATTTTTTTGTTTAGAATTCGTGCATCGCGGCTACTTGCTTATAAAAATCTGTTGAGCCAGTGAGCGGCTCAGCGCGCGACGCCGAAGATCTCGACGACACCGTTGTCAAAGACCGGAGGAAAGAACT
>DASPWV010000571.1:0-8513 GCA_035637635.1 Vicinamibacterales bacterium
TCCGCGAAGATCGGCGCGAGATCCCAGGTGAATCGCGGATCGACAGACATGCGCTCGGGCACGACCGTCGGCGCAGTCGTCGGCGTTGACATCCCGACGATCATAGCCGAGCGCTCGCCACTCGGCTTTGGGCACTGGGCACTGGGCACTCGGCACTCGGCACTTGCAGTAGTCTGAACCCGGTGATTCGCCCCCGCCGAACGCTCACGTGGGCCTTGCTGTTAGCGCTGCTCGTCGCTCGGTCGCCGCTCGACCGCGACATACGCGCGCAGAGCCGAACCGTCCGGCCCATCCTCATTCTCGTGTCCCTTGACGGGTGGCGCTGGGATTACAGTGCGCGCTTCTCACCGCCCGCCATCAGCGGCCTTGCGCGGCGTGGCGTTGTGTCAGAGGGACTGATCCCGGCCTTTCCGTCGAAGACGTTTCCCAACCACTACACGATTGTGACGGGACTCTATCCGGCCCGGCACGGCGTCGTGGCCAATACCATGCGCGATCCCGCGTTGACAGGTGTGTTCTCGATCCCCAATGTCGCTGTGCAGCAGGACACGCGGTGGTGGGGTGGCACACCGCTATGGGTCACCGTTGAGCAACAAGGGCAGATTGCGGCGACGATGTTCTGGCCCGGAGCCGATGTGGAAATCGCCGGCGATCGACCGACGTTCTGGCGGAAGTTCGACAAGAGCCTTTCGAACACTGCGCGGGTGGATCAGGTCATCGAGTGGTTGCGTCAGCCGGAATCGACACGTCCGACGTTTCTCACGCTCTACTTCGACGAAACCGACACGGTGGGCCACGAGTTTGGCCCGGACACACCACAAATGCGGACGGCCGTCGCGCATATCGACGCAGCCATCGCCCGGCTCGTTGCGGGCGTGGACCAACTTAGGCTGAGTGCGCGCCTGAATTTGGTCCTGGTGAGCGATCACGGGATGTCGCAGAGCGCGCCGGATCGCGTAATCCTGCTGGAGGATCTCGTCGACATCTCGACACTGGATGTGATCGACTGGTCGCCGATTCTGGCCATCGCGCCTCGCACCGGTTCTGTTGACGATCTTTATCGTGCGCTCAAAGACAAACATCATGCGTTGCAGGTGTTCAAGAAGGAGGATTTGCCGGCACGCTATCGTCTCTCGAATCATCCGCGCTACCCGCCCATCATTGGTCTCGCCGATGAAGGGTGGGAGATCACCACGCGTGAACGACTGGCCCACGCGAAGGAGAGGAACGGCGGCGATCATGGGTACGATCCGATGTACCAGTCGATGCACGGCTTGTTCATCGCGGTTGGGCCGGCGTTTCGGTCAGCTATGACGACGCCACGATTCGAGAACGTCCACGTGTACGAGCTGCTTTGCCGGGTCCTCGGCATTCGTCCCGCCTCGAACGACGGCGATCCCGCCGTGACGCAGGGCTTCTTGAAGCTGGCTACAGCAACTCCCTGAGCTCCCGCAGTGTTCGGCCCATTCGCACGACTTGCCGCGGCCGCTCCAGCGCCGATGCCAGGGCCGGGGGCAGCGGAATCTCGTGGCCGACGAGCGGCTCGACGACCTCGCGGAATTTCGCCGCGTGTGCGGTGGCGAGAAACACGAGAGGGCCGTCGTTTCGAGCTTCGCGCGTGCCCAGGTAGCCGATTGCCGAGTGCGGCTCGGCCAAATAATGATGCTCCCGCCAGAGCTCGCCGATCGCCTTCCGCACGTCGTCATCGGTGTGCACCGATGTCGCGACGATGCGCCGCATCGCCGCCACATCATCGCGAAACAGCCATCGCATGCGCTCGACGTTGCTCGGATCGCCGACATCCATCGCGTTCGCTAACGTACCGACGCTCGCTTTCGGCTCGTAGATGCCGGTTGCGAGGTAGCGGGGAACGGTATCGTTCACGGTCGTTGCCGCGACGAATCCACCGATCGGTGCGCCGAGCTTCCACGCGAACAGGCCCGCTGTGAGATTTCCAAAATTGCCGCTGGGCACCGACAGCGTGGCGCCCGGGAATCGAACGGCGGTGTAAACGTAATAGAACATCTGCGGCAGCAGGCGGCCGATATTGATTGAATTGGCCGACGTCAGTCGCGCGCGCAAGCGAAGAGATGCGTCGTTGAAGGCTTCCTTCGCGAGCCGCTGGCAATCGTCGAACGTGCCGTTCACGGCAACGGCAACGACGTTGCCGCCCAAGGTCGCAAACTGCGCCTCCTGGACGCGACTGACCTGGCCTTCCGGAAAGAGCACCACGACGCGTGTGGCCTCGACGCCGAAGAAGGCCTGGGCGACCGCGCTGCCCGTGTCGCCGGAAGTGGCGACCAGAATCGTCAGCGCTTCCTCCTCAGCGTGGAAGTGCGACATCAGCCGTGCCATCACGCGCGCGCCGACGTCCTTGAACGCAAACGTCGGCCCGTGAAAGAGCTCGACCGCCGATACGCGCACGTCGACTGGCGTGATGGGCACGGGAAAGTTCAGCGCGTCGGCCAGGAGACGTGAAAGGTCGGCGACAGAGATCTCGTCTGAAAGAAAGCACGAACCGACGCGGGTCGCGACATCGACAAGCGGCGCCTCACGCAACGCCGAAAAGAACGCCGGCGATGGCGAGGGGATCTCGAGAGGGACAAACAAACCGCCGTCCGGCGCCAGTCCCGAGAAAAGCGCCGTCCTGAAGTCCACAGGCGGCGCCTGGCCGCGGGTGCTGACGAAGTGCATCACAGGACCGGAGGGCTGGGCTGAAGCCCCGCCACTACGATGACAGTAACCCCAGCGACGCCACTACAGGGACACCACGCGCGCACCAGGACCGCCCACGCGTGATGTCCAGAGATCGGCGTCGTGCCCTGACGCCTCGCGGTATGCACCTCTCATCGCCTCACCTGCAGCCTGTGCGCGTTCCAGCCCCACGCACAAGGCAAACATCGAAGGGCCCGCGCCCGAGAGTCCGGATCCGAGCGCCCCGGCCTCGTGAGCGGCACGTTTGACGGCATCGAGGCCCGGAACCAGAGGTGCCCGCTTAGGCTCGGCGATATGGTCCTCGATCGAACGTGACAAGAGCGCAAGGTCGTTCAGAAAGAGGCTCGCCACCAGCGCGCCCACATTCCCCCACTGACGCACCGCGTCCCGGAGCGGCACGCGATCGCCGAGCACGGCCCTGGCGGCGGACGTTTCGACCTCGAGATGCGGATGGAGCACCGCGCAGGTAAGTTCATGGGGCACTGGCAACGGCACGAGATCGAGCGGGCTCACGCTTCGCGCCAGCAGGAACCCGCCGTAGAGCGAGGGCGCCACGTTATCGGGATGGGCGGAGCCACAGCCCGCCACCTCGCCCGCCATCGCACAGTCGAGCAACACTTCGATCGACGCGGGCCTGCCGAGGAGCTCGTTGACGGCCACGACCGCGGCCACCGCACTGGCTCCGCTGCTGCCGATGCCGCTCGCAACCGGCATGCCTTTCTGAATTCTCAGGCTCACACCCTGCACCGTGCCGAGCCGAGCGAGCAGCGCCTGCGCGGCCGTCGACGCGGTATTGCGCGAGACGTCGCGCGGCAAACGGCCATCATCGCCATCGATTGAGGCAATCTCGACACCGCTGCGATCGATTGGCGCGGCGATCACGACATCACCGGGCGCGTCGAGCGCGAAGCCGAGCACGTCGAACCCGCAGCCGACATTTGAGACCGTGGCCGGCGCAAACACCGCGATCACGATCGGTTGCTGCTCTTGAACATGGGCAACGCATGTTACTGCGAGAGTCGAAATTGCGCAGCCGCGCCAAAAAATCGCAAGCAGCACGCGAAGGATTCGTTTATCCTTTGATTTCGAGATGAGCAGCAGCGCCAGCCGCATCCGCAGCGCCACGGTGGGCTCGTCGTGGACATTGACCGAAGCCACCGAGTTGTACGACATCGAGCGCTGGGGCCAGGGCTACTTCTCGATCAACGACCAGGGCCACCTGCAGGTCCACCCGACGAAAGATCCGGCGCGAGGAATCGACCTCAAGAAGCTGATCGATCGCCTCGAGCATCGCGGTCTCAGCGCACCAATTCTTCTGCGGTTCACCGATATCCTCAAACACCGGCTCGGTGAGATCCATTCAGCATTTCAGGCCGCGATTGCGCAGCATCAGTACCAGGGACGCTACAGCTGCGTTTACCCCATCAAAGTCAACCAGCAGCGGCAGGTCGTCGAGGAGGTCCTCAACTTCGGCCGGCAGTACGGCTTCGGCCTCGAAGCCGGCAGCAAACCCGAGCTGCTGGCGGTCGCCGCCCTTGCCGAAAACGACACGCCAATCATCTGCAACGGCTTCAAGGACGCCGAGTTCATCGAGATGGCGATGCTGGCGCAGAAGATGGGCCGCTTGATCATTCCGGTGGTGGAAAAGTACACCGAGCTCGGTCTCATCCTTCAGTACGCGGAAAAAGTGGGCGTGCGACCGAACATCGGGATGCGCGTGAAGCTCGCATCGCGCGGCTCCGGCCGGTGGCAATCCTCGGGAGGGTTTCGCTCCAAGTTCGGCCTGACCGTCACGGAGATTCTCCGCGGCGTCGAAGAGCTGCGCAGTCGCGGCATGGAGGACTGCTTCAAGCTGCTGCATTTTCATCTCGGCAGCCAGATCACGCATATCCGCATCATCAAGAACGCGCTCAACGAGGCCGCTCGCGTCTACTGCGAGCTGGTCAAGCAAGGCGCCGGACTCGAATACATGGACGTCGGGGGCGGATTGGGCGTCGACTACGACGGCTCGCAGACCAACTTCGAGTCCTCGATGAATTACACCCTCCAGGAATACGCCAACGACGTCGTGTATCACCTGCAGACGGTGTGCGACGAGTCAGGCGTCGATCACCCGACCATCGTGTCCGAGAGCGGCCGGGCCGTCTCCGCGTATCACAGCATGCTGATTTTCAACGTGCTCGGAACGATCGGGTTCGGCGAGGAGAAGATTCCGACCGCGGTCAAGGACGAGTTCGAGCAGCCGCTCATCGACCTCATCGAGACATATCACTCAGTGACGAAGCGAAACGCGCTCGAGGCGTATCACGACGCGCAGCAGGCGCTCGACATGGCCATGAACCTGTTCAGCGGCGGCTATTTACCCCTCGAACAGCGCGCGCACGTCGAAAATCTCTTCTGGGCAATCTGCGAGAAAATCCGCAGGCTCACGCAGACGATGGATGAAGTGCCGGAGGATTTGCAGTCGCTGCCGGATCTGCTGTCGGACACGTATTTCTGCAACTTCTCGCTGTTCCAGTCGATACCGGACAGCTGGGCGATCAAGCAGCTCTTTCCTGTGATGCCGATCCACCGGCTGACCGAACAGCCGGTGAACCACGCGGTGATCGGCGACATCACCTGCGATTCCGATGGCAAGATGGAACGCTTCGTCGATCGGCGCGATGTCAAGAAGACGATTCCACTCCACCGGTACAATGGAGAGCCGTATTTTCTCGGCGTGTTTCTCGTCGGCGCGTATCAGGAGATCCTGGGCGATCTCCACAATCTGTTTGGCGATACGCACGCCGTGCATGTGACGCTCGCCACCAACGGCGGCGACGAAGGCGAATCGGCTCGTGTGGAGCACATCATCAAAGGCGACACCGTCAACGAAGTGTTGCGCTACGTTCAGTACGACCCTGAACTGTTAATGGGCAAGCTGCGCCGCGACGTGGAAATTGCCGTTCACGCCGGACGTATGGAAGATCAGCAAACAGGACGCCTCCTCAAATTCTATGAAGAAGCGCTTGATGGTTACACCTATCTCGAGGATCCAAATGCGGATTAGCGCGGCCCGCTGGGTCGCGCATGCCACGCTTCTCATCGCCTGCACCGCCACTGCCGCCCCCGCGTGGGCGCAGCAGACGCGCGCCGAGGAACTCGCGCAGCAGCAGGCGGCAAAGAGCAAGCAGCTCAGGCCGAACACGCCGAACAAAGGTGAGCGCTTCTTCGAATGGCTCGAAGACTACACGACGAGCCCGAACCAGCTGTACGTGACCTTTGGCGGCGTGTACCGCACGGGCGGGTTTGCGCCCGGCGTCGGCTGGCGCCATGCCTTCGGCCGCGCCCGGTTCAATATGGGAGGCGCATGGTCGATGCGCAACTACAAGATGGCGCAGACCACGCTCACGTTGAAAGATCTGGCGGGCGACAAGCTCGACCTCGATTTCAATGCGAGGTTCCTGGACGGCACGCAGCTGCCGTTCTACGGAATCGGGAACGAGACGGTGCGGGCAGATCGCGCGAGTTTCGGCCTTCGAACGACAGAAGGTGCCGCCCTCGCCACGATCAAGCCTGTGCGCTGGTTCAGGGTTGGCGGTGGCGTGGGAGGCGAGCGGCACAAGGACCGTCGAGGGGTGGGAGCGCGGCATCCATCGATCGAGCAGGCGTACAGCGCGCTGACCGCGCCAGGGTTGTTTTCAGAAACCACTTACACGCGCATGACCGCGTTCACGGCAATCGACTGGCGCGAATCCCCTGGCTACACCCGTCGCGGCGGGCTTTATTCGGTCGCCTTTCACAACTACAAAGAGTCCGACGACATCTTCACCTTCAGGCGTGTTGACATCGATCTCCGCGAGTTTGTTCCGCTGCTGAAGGAGCAATGGGTGCTGGCGTTCCGGGCATTCGCGCAGATGACCGACAACGACGCCGGCCATGTGATCCCCTATTACATGCTGCCGTCGCTTGGCGGCCATCTGGCGCATCGCGCGTATTCAGATTTTCGGTTTCGCGACAAGAACCTTCTGCTCCTGAGCGCCGAATACCGGTGGCTGCCTTCGCGCATTCTCGATCTGGCGCTGTTTGTGGATTCAGGCAAGGTGGCGAGCTGCCGTTGCGATCTCGATTTCGACGGTCTCAAGACCGGATACGGCATCGGCATGCGTTTCCATGGTTACACCTTCACGCCCATACGCGTCGATGTGGCCCATGGAGACGAGGGATTTCGGTTCCATTTCACCGGCGGTGTGGCGTTCTAAAGCCATCAAACAGCAAGGACGGAGAACGAGGCATGACGCTCAGACTCAAGACACTCGGTGCGCTCGCGGTGATCGCCCTCACGGCCACCACACTTACGGGGCAATCGCGGCGCTTTTATAGCGACGACCCCGTCTCCCGCGTCGACGACACGCAGGACGCGTCGAAGGTGCAGCCGAAGCCGATCAACCTCGCGTACGACGAGAGCATCAATCTGTTCGGCGACCCCGGCGACCCCGACATGAATCGCCGCGCGATGAGCATCAACACGATTGACGAGGTGCCCGACTCGAGCTGGTTCACCAATCGCATCGGTACCCGAGCGATGACGGCGGACGAAGTCGCGAAGGGCCCCGACACGACGAACGGTCCGGCTCCGGGTCCGTGGACGGTAGCTTCGGGCAAGAGCGACGGAATCACGCCTGGATTCACCATTCTCGACACCGCGGGCACACGCTGGTTCATCAAGTTCGATCCCCCGAGCTGGCCCGAAATGGCGACGGGCGCGGAAGTCGTCTCCACGAAGCTGTTTTACGCGCTCGGCTACTACGTGCCGGAGAACTACATCGCGAAGATGTCGCGCGAGGCGCTGGTCATCAACGAGCGGTCGCGCATCACCGCCGCTGACGGCGGCGAGCGTCAACTGACCAAGGGCGATATCGATCGGCTGCTCGTCCTGGCACGAAAAGACTCGGATGGATCGTACCGCGTAATAGCAAGCAAGGGGCTCTCCGGGAGGCCGCTCGGCGGGTTTCTCTACACGGGAACGCGTCCCGACGATCCGAACGATGTCGTCCCCCACGAGCATCGACGCGAGCTTCGCGGGTTGCGCGTGTTCTCTGCGTGGACCAATCACGTCGATACCAAAGCCATCAACTCTCTCGATACGCTCGTCACCGAAAGCGGGCGTGCCTTCGTCCGTCATCACCTGATCGACTTCGGATCGACGCTGGGCAGCGCGTCCGTCAAGCCCCGCGACTACGAGGAAGGGTTCGAGCACATCGCCGACTCAGGGCCGACCGTCAAAGGGATCGTGTCGCTCGGTTTGTATGTGCCGTCGTACCATCTCGTCGATTACCAGAAATTCCGCTCCGTCGGCCGCTTCTCCGCCGACCGTTTCGATCCGCCCGAGTGGAAGGCGCGCGTGCCCAATCCGGCGTTTCGCCGCGCGCGCCCCGACGACACCTTCTGGGCCGCCCGCCGGGTGATGGCCTTCAGCGACGATCTCATTCGCGCCGCCGTGCACGCCGGCAAGTACAGCGATCCGGCCGCCGAGAAATACATCGCCGACACGCTGATCGCGCGGCGCGACGCGATTGGACGCGCGTGGCTGACAAACGTGAATCCGATTGTCTCGCCTGCGCTCGACGGATCAGGCGTCTTGACGTTCAGCAACGCCGCCGCGATCGCTGGTGTTGTCAAATCCGCGACGACATATCAGACGACGTGGCAGACCTTCGACAATGCGGCGGGAGCGGCAACGCCCATTGGTCAGCCGGTCGGCTCGAACACCGAGCGCGTGCAGGCGCCTTCCGGTCTGCCCACTGCGGCAGGTGCAT
>DASPWV010000572.1:0-5944 GCA_035637635.1 Vicinamibacterales bacterium
ACCCACAAGATCTTCGGGTCGAGGCGGAGTTCGCGCTGCGCGCTCTGCTTCACTGAGGCCTGACGGCGTGACGCGTCGCACTTCACCGGTTGCCAAGAGCGCTAGAACTCGGTCGTAAGCGCCGATGGCCAACATGTCGAACGGGAAGGTTCCGTCTTCCCGAGCAGCCAACAATAGGGCGCGGTTAGCGCTGGCCGTCCCTCTATCAATCTTTCGGACTACAGCGAGCAGCCGCTGGAGATGCTCCTCGTTGCTTGGCGCCATGGGCTTCCCGCTGGCCCAGAAGTGGAGGGCCCGACGACTCACGTTGAACAACCGAGCGAGCTGATCCCACGTTAGGCCACTGAGCCGCCTCAACTCGGCGATCGCACCGCTCGCTGACACGGCCACCGGCAGGGATGTACCTGCGTTCGTCTGGTCGACAGGCCTCTGCAGATGCGAAAGCACTTCCGGAGGAGGCGCAACCGCCGCGGAGGTTCCAAGACCAACGAAGATGACGCTGGCTAGGATCGGCTCACGGACCTGCCGCATGAGGAGCATTGCGCCGCCGGCCGACGTGGTGTCAAACGGTGACAGGACTGGCGTGCTATTCATGGCTTGCCTCCGAATCGAACCAGGAACTCATTCGTGATAGCCCACCGAAAGACCGTGTAGATTCGCTCGGCGTAGCGCTGCGCTTCTGAAATCAATCGGTCAACTTCAAACGGCATCGGAGCCGCGCTGAACATATCGAGGTCGAGAATCCAGCTCTTCTCCTTCGCGGGTTCGATCGCGGATGGATCGACGGTCGCGCCCGGGGGAAGACACCCCCACCGAGCAAGCATCTGTGCGCCGGTCACGTCGAACAGTGATTCTGAAATCGCGTGCACTGCCTGGGTCGCGATGCTCGTTCCCACGATGCCGCGGACCTCAGGCCGCACAAGCGCGGTGATGTCGTCGACTGTCGGGCCAGCAATCCGATCGATGTAGCGAACCCCAAGGCGATCGAGCTGACTCGGTCCGATGTGCTCAATGACCGCTTCGGTGAGAAATCTGAGTCTGCCGAAGAAGTCCGACCTGCTGACGTACCGCGTGGTCTCAAGCGCCAAGAATTCAGATGTCAACGAGACACGCCAATCGCCAGTCGTGTCGCTGAAACGCCAAGCGATCCTTGGTTTCGCTTGGGCGACACCGCCTGGTCCCAGCAGAAACCCTTGCGTCTGCTCCTGCCGAAGCACGGGATATTTGCTTCGCGTTGCCTCCTGGAAGGAGGCCACGAAGTCTCGCTGCTCGACGGACAGAATCTCGGGAAACCGGAGCTGCGCGATGACGCGCACCAGGGGGGCGTCCTTGAGCGGCACCTCCTCGGGCGTCGGAGCTTCCAGCGGGTTGTCTGTGGCGCTCATACGGATACCATAAGCGGAATCGCCCTCTATGTGAAGTGGAATGTGAAGTCAGTACAAGTCTATACAGTTCATCACATTACCGAGGCCTTTGGCGCGTTCGAGAGTGTGGCCCTTGAGGCTCCGCTCTAGGAGGACACAGGGATCGCGTATGGCGGACGCTTCTGTCAGGTTTCGCCATAAACCTGCGTTCATACGAAGTAGAGGCTGGTGTGCTTTGCGGAAGAGCTTGGCTGGGAGGCAGGGATTCGAACCCCGATAACCTGGTCCAGAGCCAGGTGTCCTACCGTTGAACGACCTCCCAACGAGAATTCGCGCGAGACGAGGAACTTCAAATTATATCGGGCCGCCGTGACCGGCGGCAAGCGCGCTGAGGAGTCGGTAGTGGTCAGGTTTCAAAAACGACTGCATAAGTATACGGGCGGTACCGTGCGATACTGCCCGTATGCCAAAGCGGGTTAAGAAACGACGCGCCTCACGTGATGTCAACGAGATTGCCTTCGATTTGGGTCGCCAGACCGCGGCGCTGACGGAGGGCCCAGTAGCCGAACAACCGACGTTCAAAGCCCAGCTCTCGGCCTACATGTCGAAGCTCGGAGCGAAGGGCGGGAAGGTGAGCGGCGCGAGACGGCTTGAAAATCTCACGGCCGAACAACGCCGCAAGATCGCTTCCGATGCCGCTCGCGCCCGATGGGCGAAACGGAAGGCTGTCAAGAAACGCTAGAGAGCGCAGGCCAATGAGGAATCGACGTCAGGTGGTTTCGGGCGTTCTCGTTCTGGTGTCCGTGGGATTCATAGGCCTTTACAACGTCGCCAGCAAGCCCCGCTTCGAAACGTTTCACGCGGTTGACGTTGTCCAGTTGATCGCCACCGGAATGTGCTTCGGCGCCGCTCTCGGCATGCTGGTCATGTTCTTCCGCGGCCGTCGTTCAAACTGACCCACTACCTGGAGTCCGCCACGATGATAGGCTGTGCGCGCTGTGATTGCGCCGCCAGCCAGCTGGCGCCCGGAGCATGCGCTGTTGTGCCAGCTGACACGCAGTGGCGTGGCCGAATCGACGTGTGCCGCACTGCCGCTGCTCGCTCCGTCGATCGATTGGTCCTGCCTGCTCGACACGGCTGACGCGCACGGCGTCTCGGAGCTGCTGCTGGCGCCCTTGACCGCTGTCCGCAACGACATCCCTTCCGCTGTGCTCGATCGCGTCACGACTCGGGTCGCCAGCGTAACCGCCTCAAACCTCGCGCGAACGAAGCAGACAACAGAAGTACTCGCGATTCTGCATGCCCACGGCATTCAGGCGCTCACCTACAAGGGGCCGACGCTAGCCGCCAGCATGTACGGACACCTCGGGCTGCGGTCGTGCGCCGACATCGACATTCTGGTGCACCAACGCGATGCGGCCCGCGTGCGGCCGCTGCTGCTCGCGGAAGGCTACACGCTACCCGCGCGTCAACGGCATCGAGGTGGATCGCTTCTTTACGGTTTGTTTCCTGCGGCAGGACGCGACGATACGCTGCTGCCATCCCAACCGCATCTCGCGGCCGTCGACGTGCACGTCGCGTTCACGCTGTGGACGCAAGGCATTCGTCTCGACATCGGCGAGTTGTTTCGGCGCGCGGTCACGATCGAGATTGCCGGTTCCACCATCCCCACGCTCTGCGCTGATCATCTCCTCCTGGTGTTGTCCATTCACGGCATGATGCATGGCTGGAGCGTGCTCAGGCACATCCGGGACATCGACGCGGTCGCGGGCCGCATTGAGAACTGGGATGTGCTGGTCGATGGCGCGCGTTCGGCTCGGATGCTGCGCGTCCTCTTTGTCGCGCTTTTGATTGCTCACATGGTGCTCGAGACGAAGCTGCCACCGCGGGTCCTGAAGCTCGCGCAACGGGACGCGCGCGACGTGGCGCTCGCCAACGGCGTTCCGCCGCGGCTGTTCGATCCAAGCATCGTCGCTCTCGATTGGGACCCTCGACCCTGGTTCATGGGATTTCTGCAAGGCTCGCGCGACCGCATTCGCTTCCACGCGCGCGACCTCACGTACGAATGGTTTCTCAAATGGCCGTGGGACGAGTGGCTCCGTCGCCGCGCTTCACGCAGCGAAGATCGGGCGTGAAGCTCCTCATCGTCACTCCCTGGCCACTGTCGACGGCCGGCGGCGGACAGCGTCTGGCGCGCGGTGTTGGGCACGCGCTCGCCGCGTATCACGGTTTCGACGTCGTTGTGGCCGCCGGATCGGGATTGATGACGACCGAGACGCCGGTTGTCGACGCGCAGCGATGTTTTTGCGAAGTCCGCGTGCCGCTCATGCGTACCTCCGACGCGGCCGGCGGGGCTAACCCCGAATCATTCATAAACGCGGCAGTCGATCGAGACCGTTCGCGAAGAAAATCGTGCGGAGCACGCCGTCACAGTGCAGGAAAAACGCTGCGGAGCGCGAGTGATAGAGCGTGGGGATGGGGGTCCCCACGCGATTGGACAGCGTGGCGATACGCCGTAGCAGCGTTTTTCCGGCGTGCGCAGCCCGATTTTCGGAGCGAATGGTCTCGGTCGACAAGCCAGTTTATGACTCATCCTCGTAAAGCCCCGCCACTACATGCGTCGTCGTACCTCGAAGGGCTCGAGGCACTCGCAGATCAGATGCGACCCGACGCGATTCTTTACCTCCCTCACGACTCGCCGTGTGCGCGGCAAGCCGCCGCGCTCGCAGGCCGATTGGGAATTCCATTCGTGCTCTGGCCTGCCATTCACTTCGACGTACGTTCTCAGACGAACAGAGCTGCCCGGTGTTTCTATCGATCGGCGACGTGGCTCGCGTGTCTGTCCACGCGCGAGCGACGCTGGCTTGTCGAGCGTGCCGGTGTATCGGCCGATCGCACGCTCATGCTCGGCTGCGGATGGAACGCATCTGCCGCACGTCTTGTTCGCCGTCGCGCGGAAGGCGGAAGTCTCAGTCTTCTGACGGTGTCCGCGTACGCGGATCACAAGCAGATCGACCATCAAATCGAAGCCGTATCGATCCTGCGCCGCGAATTCGGCATCGACGCGCGATTGACCGTCGCTGGCGCGATCGGCGAACGTGTTGTGTACGATCGACTCGCCGGCTCGATTCATCGCGCACGGTTGAACGACTCGATCGAACTCGTGACGGATTGCAGTGACGCCGCGATCGGCGAGTTGCACTCGGCCGCGGACTACTTCCTCTTTACCAGCCGCTCGGAGAGCTACAGCCTTGCGCTATTCGAGGCGATTGCCATCGGGACATTCCCGATTGCATACCCGCACCCGGCGTACCGCGAGTTGATTGAGACATCGCGGTTTGGATTTGTCACGACGCGATCCGATTCGAGGAGCCTCGCGGAGGCGATTGCTCGTGTCTCGCAGCTGCCGCCACAGAAATCCGACGAGAGCCGGCTGCGCTGGCTTGCGGATCGTTCCTGGCAACGAGTGACGGAGCCGCTGGCGCGGGCGCTGCGTGAATGCAGCTTGATGCGTCCAGCCCCGCGTCTCGGTCAGCCCCGTTTCTCTCCGACCGCGACGATCAGGTAACCGTGTCGCCGGACAGACGGGAAGCGCGCATCGAAGAACGCGCAGGTCCGGACGAGCGCCGCGGTGAGCGGCGTGAGCGCAGAGACCCACACGTGACACGCAAGATCGAGCATCCGCAGCCAGCCTGGCATGAAGAGAATCGCCGTCTCCGCGACGACGTCGAAACCGCTGTCGGTCACGAGCGCGCGCAGGCTGCCCCGTGTGTATGACTTCTCGAAACCGTACGCGTAGAGGCGTACCGCGGATAACGCACGCACGAGCAGCGGCCGCAGAAACGGATCGAGCCTGTTCGGCACGCCGATGATCGCGCGTCCGCCCGGCTTCAAGACGCGCCACATTTCTCGCACGGCGGCAGGCGATTCGTCGAAGTGTTCGATCGTGCCCATCGAGTACACCGCGTCGAACGATCCGCTGCGGTACGGAATGTGGCGACAGTCGGCGACGAGGAACGTGCCCGAGCGATCGGGCGACTGCACTTTCGCGCGGGACGCAATCGGTCCGGAAATATCGATGCCGTGGATCTCCGCACCCTGTTGTGCCGCCCAGAAGAGAATCCGCGTGTTCTTTGCTTCGTCCCAAAGATCGGTTTTCAGAATGCGCCGGCCGTTCACGCTTCCGAGGTGCTCACGCAGCAGACGCTCTTCGTTGGCGCGATAGTAGGCGGTGGAGGCAGCGCCTCCTAGATCGGGAAAGGTGTCGCCGACCGCAGACCAGAAGTGGCGATACGCCGCGAGTCGTTCCGTCGCATCGGAACGATCCGACCGCGTCAACCCCGCACCAGCTCGCGAACGATCACCCGCGTGGCGCCGAGCAGCTCCGCCAGTTGGGGCTCCCAGGACCAGCGCGTGCGCCGGCGGCAGCAATAGAGGTTGAACGCCACGAATCCGGTTTCGGGGAAGGAATGGCAGGTGAAGTGCGATTCCGAGAGCAGGAGCAGGCCCGTCACGCCGCCACCCTCGAACGTACGCCACATCGGCGGCGCCATCGGGTGGAGATCCAGATCGCGGACGAG
>DASPWV010000573.1:0-2496 GCA_035637635.1 Vicinamibacterales bacterium
ACGCTCGACGTTCGGCAGATCCGCTTCAACTCACAATCGAAAAACCCTCTTGCTCGAAATGCGGATCGAAGGCGAACGCCTCGGAGACCCTGGCCTGGCGCATCGTGACGAACGACACGGCGTCAACGAGGCTCAAGAGGCGTTTTCGGCGATCGAGCAATAGATCCAATCCCGCGTTGTGCAGCGTCTCATCAACCCAAACGACATCGATGAGGGGCGCGAAGTCGGCTCGAAAGCTTCTCGCCGCGTCGACGCCTAGACGCCTCCCGATGAGCGCATATGTTTCGACGAGCACGTACGATGTCGAGACGACGGGAGCCTTGCGTGAGCGGAGCGTCGCGAAGGCGCGCTCTGCGCGGACGTGATTGTCGTCTGTCGCGTTGAGCAGCGCGACCAACGCGGAGGTATCGGCGAAAACGGCATTCACCCGAATGCCTCATCAAGATATCGATCGTGCTTGCTCGAGACGTCGCGCGCGCCATGACGGTCGCCGAAGCGGCCAATCGCCCGCGCGGCGCGGTCGTACAGCACCCCACGGTCTAACGCATCTTCTGAGAGTCCCTTTTCAACATACCGGCGGATGATTTCGGCAAGCGATACTCCGCGTTCACGCGCCTGCGCGCGCAGCCGTCGCGCCTGTTGATCGGTCAATTGGATCTGCGTGCGGACCATGCAAGTACTGTAAGCACATCATGATGTAATGTCAACGCGCGTGGTGCTGGGGAGTCGCCAGGTTGGAACGGGGTGCGATCGAGGGAGGAAAAGGCCGGCCAAGACCCGCTTACGCTCCCGCGCGCGGAGTCAGACCAGTCGCGGCGCGAGCGGTAGGAACCTCCAAGTGCGGCAGAGGGCGTCCGGCGAATAGTCTGCGACACGGAATCGCCATCAGTCTCGCCCACTGTGCTGAGCGACTCACCCGCGCGCTGTCGGTCGCAATACCCGTGTTCGCGTACATCTGGCGATAGATCTTGGAGATGAGCAAAAAGGCGAGTCGCGCCTTGACGGAGGTGACCGCTCCGCGCGAGCGTTTCCAGATGCTTGGCAGTGAGTAGAACCGATCCCACACCGCCTGCGTGCGGCGACGGATTTCGTCGGCGCTCATCACCGGATGGGCGATGTAGACCTTCGGGCGGTTCGCCTGCGGAATGAGCCAGTGGCGTGAGATCGGAATGGCCCCGACGCGCGGCGCATCAGCACCGAGAGACTTCTCCCACGCCGCAAAGTCCAGCGTTCCCGGGAATGGCGTCAGCATCACGAACTGGGCGAACGTCAGCCCGGCGCGCTCGGCTACCGACAGCGTCGCGTCAAACGTTTCGGCTCGGTCGCTCGGCAGGCCGAAAATGAACGAACCGAGCACATGCAGGCCGTGAAGGCGGAACGCACGCAGCCGCTCGACGAGCGCCTCTCCGCTGGCGTTGAAATTCTTGTAGATGTCCTTCAAACCTTCCGGTGTGACTGCTTCAACGCCGACCAGTGCTCCCTTGATGTGCGCCCGTCGCATCGCGTCGAGGAAGTCAGGGTCTTCAGCGGCTTCCATTGTGATCTGCGTGAAGAACACCGTGTCGGCGGGCAGCTCCGCCAGACGTTCCATCAATTCGAAGCGCTCGGCACGTATCGCCCGGAGGCGCTCCAGTTGACTCGGGTCCTCGCGGCGTGCCGCCATTCGCAGATCCTCGAGTGTCACCGGATAGAAGTTGTCGTCGGCGAGGGCAATGAAACGAAATCCTCGCCGCCGGAGGGCGACGACTTCCTCGAGCACGCGGTCGACGTGGCTTTGACGTGGACGCTGGCCATCCGTGCGCCACACGGAGCAGAACGAACAGTGCTTCGGACAACCACGAACAGTTTGCACCGATGCCCACATGTAGCGGCCGGGCGGCAGGAGATCCCAACGGCCGGGCAGGAACGCATCGCCTTCAATCCGCCCGCCGTCGTAGCGCACCCGCGGCGCGCCGGCTTCGCAGTCGCGCAAAACCGCAGGCCACGCGTGTTCGCCGTCGCCAGTGACGACGGCGTGCGCACCGCCGAGCTCGTGCGCCTCGTCGGGGTAGAGCGTCGCGTGAATGCCGCCGTAGACCACATAGGCGCCTGCCGCACGCGCTGCCGTCCCGATTTCGTAGCCGCGCAACGCGTTGCCGGTATGAATGCCAATGCCGACAACATCGCCCGCGCTGATCGCGCGAGGCTCGAATGGTTCCAGAGTTTCGTCGACCAGTCGCGGTTCACCATAGGAGGCTGGCGTTGCCGACGCGAGCACGTACAGCCACCGCGGCGTGATCACGCCGATGCCGAATGAAACATGGCTCGGATTGATGAGATACGTTGTCATCGCGCTACAGATTTCGATTTGCCCGGCTAACCGTCAAAGCTTTGGCTCCAAACTCAATAAGAAAAAGATGGTGGGAAACGCGCCAGAAAGAGTCCACTGGAAGGAAACGGAGAACAGCGACTCGCGGAATGCCGATCAGCAAGCCGCTATTGTATGCGGATTCCCTG
>DASPWV010000574.1:0-3919 GCA_035637635.1 Vicinamibacterales bacterium
TTCTTCGACGAGCCGCGTATGTACTACATGCACGTGCACGGCATGGGCAAATCCATGGATCTCGCGCGCAAGGTGAAGCCGGCGCTGGATCTCATTGGCAAGAACACGAAACGGCCGGCCGCGCCGACGGCTGCCCCGGCCTCGTCAGGCGGGAAGCTGGATACGGCGAAGCTCGCGCAGATCGTCGGCACGCAAGGCGAACAGACCGGCGACGTCTACAAGATCACCATCGGGCGCGACGACCTGAAGCTCACCGAAATGGGTGCGCCCATCAACGCCCGCATGGGTCTCAACACGTGGGCCGCGTTCGTGGGCACCGATCAGAACGCCGCGATTGCCGGAGACGTCGCGATGCTCGCAAAGGAAGTGACGCCGGTGTTGAAAGCGCTTCGGAAGAACGGCCTCGACGTGGTCGCGATTCACCACCACATGACCGACACGCAGCCGACGGTCTTCTTCCTCCACTACTGGGGAACGGATCCGGCGGAGAAGCTCGCGACAGGATTCAAGGCCGCGCTCAACGAGCTTGGTAAATCCCCGTCGGCGTCGGCGAAGCGCTAGGAAAAAGCGCAATGCGCTGGATTACGCGCGAGAACGTCAAGGTCGATCGGGTCGCCTGCCCGTGGCTGATCAAGCGGTTCGTCGACCCGGAGGCCGAATTCCTGTTCGTTCCCGAAGACGAACTGCTGTCGCGAGCCAAGCGCGACGATGCGACACCGTTCGATGCGACACGATTGCCCGAGGTCCGACTGAATCATCGCGGAGAGCGTTGCACGTTCGAGGTGATTCTCGAAGATTTCAGCCTGACCGATCCAGCACTCCAGCGCCTTGGCCTCATCGTTCGCGCCGCGGATGTGAAGGGGCAGGAACACGCTGCGCCTGAAGGTCTCGGCTTGCGAGCGATTGCGGAGGGATTCTCGCGCCTCGGCATCTCGGATGCCGAACGGCTGCAACAGGAGTTCCCGCTCTACGACGCGCTGTACGCGTATGCGCAGCGACGAGGTGAATGAAGAAAGGAGCTGTGTCGCGTGATGCCGCCCTGATCTACATCGCGGCGTTTTTACGGTCGTCCACGGTGGGCCTTGTCGGCGTGGTCCTGGCGATCTACCTGGGCGAGACGGGATTAGCCCCGATCGCGATCGGATTCGTCATCGGTGCGGGCCTCGCGGGCGGTGCCATCGCGACGGTGCTCGTCGGACTGTACGGCGACGCCTTTGGCCGGAAGCGGTCGCTCATCGCGCTCGGCGTGCTGACGATGCTCGGCTACGCCGCAGTGGCAATTGCATCCAACGTCGCGGCGATCATGGCTGCGGCGTTATTTGGAATGCTGAACGGCATGGGCCGTGACCGCGGCGCGGCGTCGGCGCTCGATCAGGCCGTGTTGCCCGCAACAGCGACACAGGAGCAACGGACATGGGTCCTGGCTTGGTACAACGTGGTGCTCGACGGCGGGCATGCGATCGGGGCGCTTGCCGGGGCAATACCGACGCTCTTAACGCGAGTGGTGCACGTCACTCTCATCGAAGCGCACCGCGTGACATTTTGGTTATGCGGCGCGGCCATGTTGGTCGGCACGGTGTCATATTTCGCGTTGACACGACAGGTCGAATCGGAGAGCGGCGGACCCGCGCTCGCGAAATCATCGCGGCTCAGTCCGAACAGCAAGCGAGCAGTGACACGGCTGGCGATGCTGTTCGGTGTCGACAGCATTGGCGGCGGCTTTCTCAATTCCGCGTTGATCGCGTACTGGTTCTTTCAACGCTACGGGACGTCGGAAACACAACTGGCGGTGTTGTTCTTTACGGCGCGAGTCCTGAACGCGGCCTCGCACGTCGCGGCGGCGTGGCTCGCGCGGCGAATCGGGCTCGTGAACACGATGGTCTTCACCCACCTGCCGTCGAGTCTGTTCCTCATGGCAGCACCGGCGGCACCAACGGCGGGATTGGCAAGTGCGCTCTTCCTCGCGCGCGAGGCGCTGGTGGAAATGGACGTGCCGACGCGACAGTCCTACGTGATGGCGATCGTGCGACCAAGCGAGCGCACGTTCGCGAGCGGGGTAACAAACGTCACGCGCAATGTGTCGTGGGCGATCGGGCCTTCGGTCGCCGGGTTCGTTATGCAGCGCGTCGCGCTTGCCGGGCCGCTGTTCATCGGCGGCACGCTGAAAATCGCGTACGACGTGATGTTGTACGCGCAGTTCCGGCACGTCAGGCCGCCGGAAGAGCAGTCGCTGCACACGACGAGCGTGTCGTGATGCGAAGGCGTTTCATTGGAAGGGAATGACACATGCGCAAGATTCTTCTGCTGTCGGCAATCGCATTCCAGTTCTCGAGCGGACCATCTGCCCAGAGTCGTTCGTCAGTTCCTGGAAAGGTGTACACGACCTCGTGGTTCGGCGCCGTGATTTCGGTGGTGGACCTGGGATCCGGCAAAGCAGTGAAGACAATCCCGGTCGGTGTACAGGACCACAACATCTTCCTGAGCCCAGACCAAAAGATCGCTTGGGTGACGAACAACAATGAAGGCACAGTCTCACCGATTGACACGTCCACGGATGCCGTTATCGCCAACATCCAGACGGGACACGGACCGCGGCACACGAACATGCCGGCCGATGGTCACGTCGCGTACGTCACCAACGAATTCGATGACTCGCTGGCCGTGATCAATCCCACGACGCGGAAGGTGGTGCAAACTGTCAAGGTCGGCAACATGACGCATTTTCCCATCGTGGCTGGCGACAAGATCTTCGTCAGCAACTTCGGGAGCGCCGACCTGACGGTGATCGATCGGACAAACGACGCCCACACCGTGGTGAAGACCATCAAGGTTGGCCTCGGTCCGCTCGGGCAAGGCGCAACAAGGGATGGAAAGCGGGTCTACGTGGCGTGCCACGCTTCGAACGAAGTCGACGTCATCGATACCGACGGTCTGACTGTCCTGGCTCGCATTGCAACGGAACCGGGGCCGGTGCAGGTCAGTGTTGCGCCAGATCAGCGCTTCGCGTACGTAGCGACCGATGGACGCGGGACCGCACAGAAGATCGATTTGTCGACGAACAAGATCGTCAAGACTATCGAAATCGGGCGCGATGCCGGGAGTCACGGGATTGCGTTTGCCGCGGATGGCAAGTTGCTGTTGGTGACGAATACCGGCGCCTCCACACGACACTGACTCGGATCAGGTGACGGACACGATCAAAGTGGCGACGGCTCCGGAGGGAGTCGCCTTCAAGCGGCCGTGACGACGTGGCGGTCGAATGAATACTCGTCGAGTGACAGAACGGGAGTTGCTTGCAATTGGGAGGTCACATGAAGACGCTCACCATCACCCTTCTTATGATTACAGTCGCCGCGGCCGCGGCGCCCGAGATGATTAACTTCGACAAGGCTGAAACCGGCAAAGCGCCGGCCGGCTGGACTGCGACACAAACAGGTACAGGTCAGGCGAGATGGGCCGTCGTCACCGCCGACACGGCGCCGAGCAAGCCAAATGTGTTGAAGCAGTCTGGCCAGGCGACGTACCCGGTGTGCATCAAAGATGACACGAGCCTCAAAGAGGGCTATGTCGAGGTGAAGTTCAAACCGATCTCAGGGCGCGAGGATCAAGCGGGCGGACTGATTTGGCGCGCCAAGGATGCCAACAACTACTACGTCGCTCGCGCCAATGCGCTCGAAAACAACGTGACGATCTACGACACGGTGAATGGTCGGCGCACGGAACGCAAGCGGACGAGGATGACCGTGGCGTCCAACCAGTGGCACACGCTGCGCGTGGACTTCCAGGGCAATCACTTCACGGTGGCACTCGATGGCAAGCAGGCCCTCGATTGGAGCGACGAAACCTTCAAAGATGCGGGCAAGGTCGGCGTCTGGACAAAGGCGGACAGCGTGACGTTGTTCGATGATTTCAGTTATGG
>DASPWV010000575.1:0-4801 GCA_035637635.1 Vicinamibacterales bacterium
ATCGAAGGCATCAACACCACCGAAGGCACCTCCGCGGCCGGCTTCTATCTGGATTACGGATCGTTCGAGGAAGTCTTCATCGGCGCCGCGGCCAACTCCGCGGAGATGCCGAATCCCGGCGTGCTCACGCAGTTTGTCGGCAAGAGCGGCGGCAACACGCTCGGCGCGAGTGTCTACTACGACTACGAAAACGGAGATATTCAGTCCAAAAACCTCGACGCGGATCAGGTGAGACCGTCGCCCGGCGCGACGATCAATCCGGATGGCAACCGACTCGCGAGCTACAAGAATCTCAATCTCGGCGTCGGCGGACCGCTGAAACGCGACAAGGTGTGGGGACACTTCGCGTATCTGAATCAACGAAACTCTGTGGCGGCGCCGCCGTCGGGCGTCATTCAGGACGGAACGCCGTTCGACACCAAGTTGTTCAACTACACAGGTAAAGCCACCTATCAGGTGAATCAGAACAACAAATTCATCGGCTATCTGCAGCACGGCACCAAGCAGCAGCCGCATCGCACAGACAGCAGCAACCGCCTGGGCGCGCCGATCCATCTGGCAGGGGATTCCACGGTGCTGCAGGATTCACCGAGTTGGGTTTACAAAGCGGAGTGGAACGGCACGCTTGGCCAGAACATGTTCGCGGAATTCCGCACCGGCCAGTTTGGCTACAACTTCGGCCTCGACAGCAACACCGACGCAACACGCTACGAGGACCTCGCCACCAATCAGATTTCGGGCGGCGGCCGTCATTGGTTGAACAAGCGGCGGCGCAATCAGTACACGGGCGCGCTGAGCTACTTCAGAGACAACTTCGCGGGCGGCTCACACAATTTCAAGTTTGGAGGCGAGTATCTCGACGAATCGGGCAACATCATCTGGACGCAGGGCTACGCCGACAGCGTGATCCACTTCCTGAGCAACGGCATCCCGAACTCGGTTCGCCTCTACAACAGCGGCACCAGCTCGCAGAACGCGCTCGCCACGACCAGCGTGTTTGTGACCGACACGTGGGCCATCAATCGCCTCACGCTGAACGTCGGCGCGCGCTTCGATCGGTATCGCGCATGGCTGCCGGCGCAGAGCACGCCGGTGTCGCGGTTCAATCCAGTGCAACTCGATTTCGCCCAGGTGGACAAGGTGGTCGCGTTCAATCACCTCGTGCCGCGCATCGGCGTCATTTACAACCTCACGAGCGACGGACAGACCGCCATCAAAGGCAACTGGGGACGCTTCTACTTCAATCCCGGCGTCAACCTCGCTGACGCCGTCAACCCGAACACGAGCGACCAGTACGCCGATTGGAACTGGGCCGATCGCAATAACGACCGCGTCTATCAACCGGGCGAAGAGACGACGCTCATTCAGCGCGTGGGTGGAACGGTATCGACCTCAATCGACCCGGATCTGAAGAACTCCTACACGGACGAATCGTCCCTGTTCGTCGAGCGCGCGGTGATTGCCGACCTCGGCGTGCGCGTGGGCTTCGTTTACAAGAAGGACCACGACGGCTGGCAACGCGTCAACGTGCTGCGGCCGTTCGAGGCGTTCAACGTCCCCGTAACGGTGAGCGATCCCGGTCCCGACGGCGTCACGGCAACCGGAGACGACGGCACGCCGCTGCAGGCGTTCAACCTCGATAACACAAACCGAGGAACGCAGCAGGTGACGAAGAACATTCCCGACTATGAGGGCGAGTACAAGACCATCGAGATCTCTGCGAACAAACACTATACACAGCGCTGGTCGATGAACGCGTCGTTCTCGTACACGTGGACCGCCGAATACGGCAACCTGTACTACAACAACCGTTTTGCGACCGCGGTGCCGGGCGGCAGCTTCTCGCTGTTTGGAAGTTACCCAACCAATCCCAACGAGCACACGTTCAACGAGTTCACCAACTGGAACGCAAAGTTCACCGGCACGATGGACGCCGGCTGGGGCCTGCGTGTCACCCCGGTGCTCAAGATCCAGAGCGGCGCGCCGTACGGCCGCTTCATCGCCGCGAATCTCAATTACAACTCGGCTCAACTCATGCTCGTCGAGCCGATCGGCACCCGTCGTCAGGACACGGTCAGCGTGCTGGATTTCCGGGTCGAAAAGCAGCTGCGATTTGCGGATAAAGCCCGCGTCGGCTTGTTCCTGGACGTCTTCAACGCGCTCAACTCCAACACAGCCGTCAATATCAACTGGCGCTCGGGCGCGGCATTCGAGAAGGCGACAACCGTATTGGGGCCCCGAATCGCGAAGTTCGGCGTGAAATTCGACTGGTAGTTGCTCCTGAGGAGGCGCGGCTACGGCCGCGCCTCCTGTCAGGCCGCGCAGCGGCGAGGCCTCGTTAGTCCCCGCGTTCGTCCCTCCATCCGCGGCCCTCACCGGATTTTTGTCTTCCTCTTCTCCAATTAGTTGAATATCCTGTCCCTACGTTCGACTAAGTGTCCGGCTGCGGCCAGTTTCTGCACCTTCGCGCGGGACCAACGTTGGTACATCTACTGCTCACTGTCGACGTTTGGCGCGCACCGCTGCGGTCATTTCCAGGTCTTTTACCGCCAGTACGCACAGTTTTAGCGTTTGCAACAGCTCCATGCGTTCACCGACCCCAGGAGGAAGAGGATGAGAGTTCGAGTTTGGCTTACGGCGCTTGCGCTGTTCGTTGCCGCGTCCGGTGCCGCGTTCGCGCAAGTACAAGGCGGCAACATTACCGGCGCAATCAAAGACGAACAGGGCGGCGTGCTGCCGGGCGTCAGCGTCACGCTCACCGGCAGCGGCCCCACGCGAGAGTTCACGACCGGGACCGACGGGGAGTACCGGTTCCTCAACGTGCCTCCGGGCACGGTCACGCTCACGGCGGTCTTGCAGGGTTTCCGAACGCTGGTCCGCGAAGGCGTTGTCGTTGCGATCGGTCAGAACGTCATTCTGCCTCTCACTATGTCGGTCGCCGCGGTACAGGAAACGGTGACAGTGAGCGGCGATTCGCCGCTCGTCGATACCAAATCGATGGGCACCGCGACGAACTTCAACCAGGACGAGCTGTCCCGAGTGCCGAACTCGCGCGACCCGTGGGCGCTCTTGCGCACCGTGCCGGGCGTCACGCTCGACCGCGTCAACATCGCCGGCAACGAGACGGGACAGCAGGCGACGTTTGTCTCGAAGGGTGGTCGTCGCAACGACGCCGTGTGGACGATGGACGGCATTCCGATCACGGATATGACGACGTCGGGCGCCTCACCGACCTACTTCGATTACGACGCCTTCGAAGAGATTCAGATCTCAACGGGGGGCAACGATATCCGGCAGGCAACGGGTGGGGTCGGACTGAACTTCGTGGTGAAGCGTGGGACAAACCAGGTAAAGGGAACCGCTCGCGGCTACTTCACCAACGATTCGCTCGAAGCGACGAACCTGCCCGACGAGTTGATCAGCCGCGGCATCACACCGGAAACCGCAGATCACAACAAGCAGATTTCAGAACTGGGAATCGACGTTGGTGGGCCCATCATCAAGGAGAAGCTGTTCTTCTGGGGCTCCTACGCAAAGCAGGACATTCGCCTGTTCCGGCAGTCCGCCGGTGGAATCGACCAGACGCTCCTCAAGACCTACAACGGCAAAATCAACTGGCAGGCGACGCACAAGGACAACGTCAATTTCCTGGTCTTCAACGGCGACAAGATCAAGCACGGTCGCGCGCCTGGGTACGAACCCTTCGAGCCCCCGACCGCGCGGTTCGAACAGCACAACTACTACACCGATACGCCGCTTCACGGGCTGTGGAAATGGGAAGACAACCGCGTGTGGAGCAACGCCTGGTTCATGACTGCGAAGTACGCCTACTACAACACCGGCTTCACGCTCGAATCGCAGGATCTGAGCCAGCAGCTCGGCCTCAGCGACCTTCGCGGGTCGACATTCGGCTTCGCCGATTCCAACTTCTTCACCCGCCCCCAGCACACCGTCAACATTGACAACAACTACTTCAAGGCGATGGGCTCAGCCAGCCACGAGTTCAAGTTTGGCTTTGCGTGGCGGCGCGCCGATTCGTTCTCGCAGGACCTCTATCCCGGCAACATGATCGTCGCATACGAGAATTCAGCCACAGACTTCCGTGCGCGCCTGTATCGCGAAGGCGCCGGCACGAACCGCGCGTACTACATGAGTGGGTATGTTGGTGACACGATCATCATGCGACCGATCACGATCGATGTGGGTGTCCGCTACGATCGCCAGTACGGGCGGGCCTTGCCATCGCAGACGATTGCGAATAAGGGCTTCCCGAATGTGGTACCAGGTATAGACTTCGCCGGGTACGATCCGCCGTTCTACTGGAACAACTTCACTCCGCGTGTGGGCATCACCTACGCGCTGGACGAGAATCGCAAGTCCATCATCCGCGCCAGCTTCAGCCGGAACGCCGGACAGCTCTCGACGATCGACACCATCGTCGGTCACGCGAATCCGAGTTCGTCCGTCGGATACGTCGAGTACCCATGGACAGATCTCAACGGCGATCACCTCGCGCAGACGAACGAAGTCAACGTCAATGCCCCACTGCTCGCCTCCGGAGGAGGATTCAATACGGCGAATCCCACGTCCGTGGCATCTGCAAATCGAATTGATCCGGACTTCAAAGCGCCGATTGCGACCGGCGTCGTGATCGGTTTCGACCGCGAGCTGATCCCGAATCTTGCCGTGTCGGTCAACTACACCTACGGCCGCACGATCAATCATGCGAACACGCCGTTCATTGGTTTGACGGGAACAGACTTTACGCTGGGAACGCCGCTCACCGGCACGCTTCCGGATG
>DASPWV010000576.1:0-2472 GCA_035637635.1 Vicinamibacterales bacterium
TGATTTTTCGTATGGGACGAAATAGCGGTTTCGCCCGTCTGAGCGTCGCGGTGGTTTGCGCCGCCGTTGGCGTGTTTCTGTCCGCCTGTCAGCGCACGAGCTCTGGAGTGCGCGAGGTCACGGCGTACGTCTCGGCGGATCGACCCTTCTCCGAACCGATCTTCAAGGAATACGAACGCCGATCAGGCGTGCGGGTCAATGTCGTCTACGACACTGAGGAAACGAAGTCGACTGGCCTCGCGAATCGTCTGATTGCCGAGAAGGGGCGGCCGCAGGCGGACGTCTTCTGGTCGAACGAGCCGGTGCGCACGCTCGTGCTGAAATCGCGCGGCGTGTTAGCGCCATACCAATCGACTGCAGCCGAGGGAATCGCCGCCACATTCAAAGATCGGGACGGGTATTGGACCGCGTTCTCGGCACGAATGCGCGTCATTGTGTACAACACGAGCAGAGTGAAGGCGAGCGAGGCGCCGCGATCGGTGTTCGATTTGGCCGATCCGCGCTGGAAGGGCCAGGTCGCCATCGCCGATCCGCGCTTTGGCTCAACGTCGTTTCACGTCGCCGCGCTTTACGCGGAGGTTGGCGATGCCCGCGCGGACGAGTTCTTCCGCCGGCTAAAGGCAAATGACGTCAAAATCGTCGATGGTAACTCCGTCGTCCGAGACATGGTGGCGCGAGGCGATGTGCTGGTTGGCCTCACCGATACGGACGATGTGAATGTGGCGCTCGAGGCCAAACAGCCGGTGGCGATGGTCTTGCCTGATCGGGATGGCATCGGCGTGGCAGTGATGCCTAACATGGTGTCCCTCATTGCGGGCACGCCACATCCCGAGGAGGGCAAGCGACTGATTGACTATCTCCTCTCAGCCGATGTGGAACGCAAGCTCGCAGAGTCAGAAGCGGTGCAGATTCCTCTGCACGCTGGTGTCCCCGGTCCCAAGAACCTTCCGGCGATCGACACGTTCAAGCCGATGACGCTCGATTACGCAAAAGCGGCAGCACGAGTCGAAGACGTCACCAACCGACTCGCGCCGATTCTCGGCTTGTAGGCCGCGTCCAACGCGATTGCCCGCTACGATAGGCCGGCGTCGATGAAGTGGGAGTGGCGATCGAGCCGGACCGTCGTGCTCGCGCTCGCGATGGCGGCGTTTGTCCTGTTCTGCGTCACTCCCGTCGCGTACATGATCGGAACCGCGCTGGCCGGTGTCCGTGGCAATCAGATTGGGGCAACGCTGCTGCTCGACGTGCGGCAGCGCTCACTGTTGTACAACACTGCGCTGCTCGGCGTCGGCACAGCGATTCTATCGACACTGATTGGCGCACCGTTGGGCTTTGCGCTCGCTCGAATTCCTATCCGGTTCAAGCCGGCGCTGCGTCTCGCGCTCGCGGCTCCCGCCCTGTGGCCGCCCTATGTCGTCGCGGTGGCTTGGACGTTATTCGCACCTGGCGAGTGGACGTTTAGCCTCGCTGGCGCAGTCGTTGTCCTGGCGTTGGTGTTTTACCCCCTATCGATGTTGACAACTGAAGTCGCCGTCCGACGCGTGGAACCGCGTCTCGAAGAAGCCGCGCTTCTCGTCGCAAGGCCGGGACGCGTGCTCACGCGCATCACACTTCCGCTGGTCGCGCCGAGCACAGTGGCAGCCGCTCTGGTCATTCTTGTGCTCGCGGTATCCGAGTTCGGGGTTCCCGGCGTGCTGCGGGTGCGCGTGTTTACGACAGAAATCTTTACGGCGTTTGCCGCCTTGTACGACTTTGGCCGAGCCACCGTCCTCGCGTTGCCGTTGATGCTGCTGTGCGTCGCGATCGCGGCGATCGCGGCGGCGCTTGGTGGAGAACGAGTGCTGACAACGAAGCGGCGGCTTGACGGTCGGTCGGCGCTTCAACTTGCTGCGTGGCGACGGCCCGCCTTGGCGCTTGCGATCTCTGCTATAGGGGCCGCGGTCATCCTGCCATGCGCCGTCCTCGCCCGCGACGCACTGCGCACATCGTCGGTACTCAGCGTGATCGAAGGCTCGCAGAGCGCGGTGATTACGAGCCTCGTGATCGCCGCAATCGCGGCAACGATAGCAACTGCGATCGCAGTCTGTCTTGGGTATGCGCGTGCCCGCGCACGTCGGCGAGCGGGTGTCGCAACGGACATCCTCATGATCGTCCTGTTCGCCGTGCCGAGCACGGTACTCGGAATAGGGCTGATCGGCGTGTGGAATCGCCCCGGCGTGCTTGGGGCCGTGTATGCGACCCCAGTGATGCTGGTGTTGGCATCGCTCGGTCGATTTGTACCGGTCGCGACCTTGGCGATTGCTGCCGCACTGCGCGCGGTTCCCACGTCGCACGAGGAAGCCGCCGCTGTTGGTGGCGCCCGGACTCCACTTCCATCGTGGCGTACACGGTGTCGCCACGGCTGATGAACTGATGCAGTCGAAACGCGAATACCGGAAAGCCAGTGTGCGGCTGCTTGACGCGATAACCGAC
>DASPWV010000577.1:0-6608 GCA_035637635.1 Vicinamibacterales bacterium
TGTTTCACGATGAGTGCGTCGGGCCGAAAGCGGAAACGATAAAGGGCCAGCCGTTCGACAGCGTCACGAACCAAATCGCGAAGAACGGCGACGCCGGCAAACCGCTCCTGGTCAAGATGGACGTCGAAGGCGCCGAGTGGGATTCGCTGATGGCGACGCCCGATGAAGTGCTCGATCGATTTGTGCAGCTGCCGATGGAACTTCACGGCACGAGCGAGCGTCGGTTTGTGGAGACCATTCGAAAGCTGAAAAAAACCTTCTACGTGGTGAACCTTCATTTCAACAACTGGGCATGCACGACGGCCGCGCCGCCCCTGTTGTCGACCGCGTATCAGGTGCTGCTCGTCAACAAGCGCTACGCAGTCGTCGACGAGAAGGCGCCCAAGCCGGCCCCCTCCAGTCCGCTGAATGCGCCGGACGCGCGAGAACGGCCCGAATGCCAGCCGGCACCGCTGGAGAAGTGATCCGATCAACCCCCCTGCCCACGGTCTCGTCTAAGCCCACAGGAGACGTGAAAAGCGCCGATCTGGAGCTCGCAGGCCGCATCCGGACCGGCGAGGGGGGCGCTTTCGAGGAGCTTTACCGGCAGCACGCCACCCGCCTCTACAATCTGGCCTACCGGATGGCGGGCGGACCGGCGGAAGCCGAGGATCTGCTGCAGGACATCTTCCTTCTCGCCTACCGAAAACTGGGGAGCTTCAGAGGCGAGTCGTCGCTCGGCACATGGCTCTATCGATTGGCGATGAACCACTGTCTCGACGTGCTCCGCAGCCGCCAGACGCGGATGGGGCACCAGACGGATTCGCTCGATGAGGATGGCGCCGCGGAGGTGGCGGCAACGCCTCCGATGGGCGCGGTGAACCGGATGGACCTGGAACGGGCGATTGCGACGCTCCCGCCGGCATGCCGCGCGGCGTTTCTGCTCCACGATGTCGAAGGGTTCGGACATGAAGAGGTCGGCACGATTCTCGGAATTTCGGAGGGGACCTCGAAGTCGCAGGTACACAAGGCGCGGCTTCGCATTCGGCAGTATCTGACGCAATGAATTGCTTCGAGTATCGGGACGCGATCGCGGAGTTCATCGAGGGCACGCTCGATGCCGACGGCCAACGTGCGCTCGAGCGCCACGTCGAAAGCTGCGCCGCGTGCCGGGCGCTCGTTGCCGATCTCAAGAGCATTCAAGCTGCGGCGTTCACGCTCGATCGGCACGAGCCACCCACCGGCGTCTGGGAACGGGTTCGCGATCGTGTGGCCGCGGAGCCGCGGTCCGACACGCGCGGGCGCGTGCTCGTGTGGCCACGGTCGCGCGCGGCGTGGGGAATCTGGGCTGCCGCCGCTGCGGCGCTGCTCATCACGACCGTCACCGGCGTTTATCCGCTGATCAACGAACGCCGCCACCGCACCGATCTCGCGGCGGGCTCACAGCCTTCCGGTGACGTGGCTTCGATTCAGGCCGAATTCCAGGCCGCCGAAGAACATTACGACCGCGCGATTCAGGGTCTCGAGCAAATCGCACGGAGCCAAAGCGGCGATCTCGATCCGCAGGTTGCGGCCGTCCTGCAGAAGAACCTGCAGGTGATCGATCAGGCCATTGGAGAGAGCCGCTCAGCGCTCAAGATGCAGCCGTCGAGCACCGACGCACAGGACAGTCTGTTCGACGCCATGCGAACGAAGGTCGCCGTGCTGCAGCAGACCGTGGAGCTCATAAACGAAATGCGGAAGGGAAACCAGGCCGAAGCCGGACGCCTCATAAAAGGACTCAATCAATAACACCATGCATCGATTCAAACTCCTTCTGCTGATTGCTCTGACCGCCGTGACGCTCACTGCGGCGATACCGGCTCGCGCAGCGTCCGCTCCGGCGGATCATCCGCGCGGCGTCGACCCTCATGCACGGGCGGCGTGGCTCGAGCACTATCAGGATTCGCGACGGGGACCCGAACAGACCGAACGCTTCACGCAGAGTTACAAGGTCGGCGCCGACAGCGCTCTCGACCTGCAGAATCTATCCGGGAACGTGCGCGTCACGGCTGCGCGTGGAAACGAGATTCGCATCGAGGCCACCAAGCGCGTCCGTCATCGCGAGGCAGACGAAGCCAAGCGCCTCCTCGGCGAGTTGCGCATCGATGTGTCGCAGGTGGGCAACCGGCTGGAGGTGCGGACGATCTATCCGCGCATGTCCGGCCGCGGCGGACTCTCCGCGTCGGTGGATTACGTCATCAGCGTCCCCGCCAATACCGCGGTCGCGCTGAAGACCATCTCCGGCGATGTCACCGTCGCGGACGTTCATGGCGAAGTCAGGGCGGAAACGACGAGCGGAAACGTCGACGTCTCGGCAACACCGAATCTCGCGTCGGCAAAGACCATTTCCGGCAATGTCACCGCACGCAGCATCAGCGCTCCGGCAACGCTGACGCTCGGCACTGTGAGCGGCTCCGTCATCGCCTCCGCGCTCAAAGTGCGGGCAATCGATGCAGGGACCGTCAGCGGCAACGTGCAGTTGACAGACGTGCACGTCGAACGCGTCGACGCCAAGTCGGTGAGCGGCGATATCGAGTTCGATGCGAGGCTCGCGCAAGGCGGTCGGTACGCGTTCAACTCGCACTCAGGCAACGTGCGAATCGTTCTCTCCGGTGCGCCCGGATTCGAGCTCGACGCCAGCACTTTCAGCGGCAGCATTCGATCCGATTTTCCGGTGACGATGCGATCGACGGCCGACTCCAGCGGTCGGGATCGCCGCGGCCTCAACCGCGCCATCCGCGGCACGTACGGAGACGCGAGTGCGATTCTCTCGGTGCGAAGTTTCTCGGGCAATGTGGTGATCACAAAGAAGTGAAGCGCCGGTGCGACGTGCGGAGATGCGAGGGTGCGACGTGCTCGTGCTTTCGTGCCGTCCTCCACCTGTGCAGCTGCACCTTCGCCCCGGCACCAGCACCTTCGCACTTCCGCACCGTCGCACCTCCGCACGGCGTGTTCGCAGCTGAAGCGCCGGCAGAGCTAGTAGCACTACCGTCAAAAACCCACGGCCTGCGTCTTGCTACATCCGTGGTGCAGCTATAATGGCTGGGAGGAGCGATCGCAGCGCTCCACCTTCTCGCAGGAGGACGCGGATGAAGCATACGTGGCTCGTCGGAGCCCTCGCGGGCGTGATGCTGGCTGCTAGCGCCGCGGCGCAGACGCAGCCCCAGACGCCATCGCAATCAAAACCTACGACGCAGAAGCCGGCCACAACGACGCAGAAGCCAACCACAGGCACAGAAAAGCCGAGCACAACGACCCAGAAGCCGGCCACGGGAACGGAAAAGCCAGCCACCACGACCCAGAAGCCGGCGACGGCGGAGCGCGCACCTCGGACCACGCCAATGGGCGGACAGCGTGCGGCCGGCGGCGAAGTTCCAACAGGCGAAACCGTGCTTGGGACGGTGACTATTCCGCGATCGGTCATGGCTGACGGCAAGGCACTCGCGGGCGGACGTTACACGATCCGGCTGACGGCGCAGACCGCGCAGCCAACTGTTCCCGGGCAAGTACCCGATCTCAACCGGTGGGTCGAGTTCGTCCAGGGCAACTCGGTCAAAGGGCGCGAAGTGGTGAGCATCGTCCCCGCTGACGAGGTGAAGGACACGATGCCCGGCCCTGACATGCCGGGTCACGTCGGCCGGAACCAAACGCGTGTGGAAATGCTGAAAGGCGGCGACTACCTGCGCGTCTGGATCAACCGCGGCGGCAACAACTATCTGATTCATCTGCCGCCGGCAGGCGGCCCCACGCGCGGCCGATAACAGGTGTCAGGTGTCAGGTATCAGGTATGACGCGGATTCACTCTTGAATCTGCGCACTGCCTGATCCCTGATCCCTGATCCCTGATCCCTGATCAGCCCCCTATCGACATCACATCGAACTGTTCGTGGTGCAGGTGCACGTCGGGCTTCACGATCACGTCCCTGCCGAGCAGGTGACGCAGGTCTTTCAGCACTCCGCGCTCCTCTTCCTTCAACGCGCGCGCGATGTCCGGATTGACGCGCAGCAACACGCCGGCGCCGTCGATGTCGGTGCCCACCTTCTTGATTTCGCTGAGAATCTCGTAGCAGATCGTCGAGCTCGATTTGATCGTTCCCGCGCCCGCGCAGTACGGACACGGCTCGGTGAGCACACGCTCGAGACTTTGTTTGACCCGCTTGCGCGTGATGATCACGAGGCCGAAGTCTGAGACCTGCAGCGGCTTAGACGGCGACCGATCCTTGCGGAGCTCCTGCTCCACCGCCTGAAAGACCTTGAGGCGGTTCTTCTTTTCCTCCATGTCGATGAAGTCGAGCACGATGATGCCGCCGAGGTCGCGCAGCCGTATTTGCCGGACGATCTCCTTCACGGCTTCGAGGTTGGTCTTGAGGATCGTGTCTTCGAGCCGCCCCGCGGTTTTCTTGCCGACGTAGCGGCCCGTGTTCACATCGATGGCCACCAGCGCTTCGGTCTGGTTGATGACGATCGAACCGCCCGATTTGAGCCACACCTTGCTGCGAAGCGCTTTATCGAGCTCCGCCTGCACGCCGTACTCCTCGAAAATCGGATAGTCCTTGTCGTACAGCTTCACGCGCGACGCAAGGCCCGGCATGATGCGATCGATGAACTCGAGCACGCGCTGATGCTCCTGCGCGTTGTCGATGCGAATGGCCGTGTAATCGTCGGTCAACAAATCGCGCAGCAGCTTGGCCACCAGGCTCGGCTCCCGGTACACCACCGCCGGCGCGCGATGCGTCTCCGAACGCTGTCGCATGTCCGTCCAGATGCGGTGGAAGTACTGCAGGTCCGCGACGATGTCCTCCTTCGAGCGCTCTGCGGCCGCGGTGCGGATAATCACGCCGCCGGTGAAGTTGTGTTGCTCGCGGAATTCGCGGACGATGCCGCGCAGGCGCTGCCGCTCCTCGCGGCTGGCGATTTTGCGCGAGATGCCGATGTGATCGACGGTCGGCATGAAGACCAGAAACCGGCCGGGCAGGGTCACGTGTGACGTGAGGCGCGCGCCTTTGGTGCCGAGCGGCTCCTTGGCGATCTGCACGAGAATCTCCTGCCCTTCCTTCAGCAGATCTTCGATTCTCGCGTCGACGGGCTCGGGCCGCGCCGGTTTCGGGCGGGCTGCGTCGGATCGACGTTGCGCACCAGCCGCCGATCGCGGCTGCGCGTTGCCGTTCGGCTCGTCCTCGTCTTCCTCTTCGCCGCTGTAGCGCGCGAACGCGTCCTCGGTGTTCACCACGTCCGAGACGTACAGAAATCCGTCGCGCTCGAGGCCGAGATCGACGAATGCCGACTGCATGCCCGGCAGGACCTTTGAAACGCGTCCCTTGTAAACGTTCCCGACGACCCCCCGATTCCGCTCGCGCTCGACGAAGATTTCCGCCACCAGATCGTCTTCGAGGATGGCCACGCGGGTCTCGTGGCCATTCGAAGAGATGATCATCTCTTTGTTCATAGGTGGGTCAGGTAGGCCGGGTCAGTCTGGTCGGTCGGGTGGAGAACGTTTCTCGTTCCTACCCGGCCAACCCGACCAACCAGACCTACCAGCCTAATTCGTGAAACGCCTCATCCTGACATTCAAAATGAGGCCGAAGCCGGTGAGCGTGGCGATCATCGAGGAGCCGCCGTAACTCATGAGCGGCAGCGTCAATCCTTTGACCGGCGCAAGACCCGCCGACATCGTGACGTTGTAAATGACCTGGAACGTGAATGTCGCGAGCACGCCCAGGACCAGAAATGCGCCGAGCCGATCCTTAGCCAGCCGCGCCGCATCGATCGACCGCATGATCACAAACAGGTAAAGCCCAAGGACGACGAGGACGCCAACGAAGCCCTGCTCCTCGGCGAGCACCGAAAAAATGAAATCGTTGTGCGCCACAGGCAGGAAGCGAAGCTGGCCCTGCGTGCCCTGCCGGAATCCCTTCCCCCACAATCCTCCCGAACCGACCGTGATGCGCGCCTGGATTTGCTGATAACCGGCCCCGCGCGCGTCCTGCTCGGGATTGAGAAACGTTTCGACACGTTCGCGCTGATAGTCCTGCAATGCGAATTTCCACGCAATCGGAGCGGAGAGCGTAGCGATGACCGCGACCACCATCACGTAGCGCATCGGCAATCCCGCCGCGAACACCACGACGAACAACAGGGGCAGAAGCGTGAGCGCGGTGCCCAGATCCGGCTGTTTGGCGATGAAGATCAGCGGAATGGCGGTCAGCACGCACGCGAGAAAAAGCTCGTGATTGGAGAGCGCGGGTTTGCGGCTCTCGCCGAGCAGCTTCGCGAGCACCAGCGCAAGGGTGGCTTTGGCGAATTCAGACGGCTGCAGGTTGAACAAGCCCAGGTTGATCCACCGCCGCGATCCACCCTGCACCGATCCGAAGAACATGACACACACGAGCAGCGCGATGAGCCCGAGATACACCACGTGCGATTTGTCCGCGAGCGTTCGGTAATCGATCAGCATTGCCGCGAACATCGCGCCGATGCCGAGCGCAATCGCGTAGAGCTGCGTCCAGTAGATGCGCGTGGGCCCGCCTGTGGTGCTGTAGATCATGGTCTCGCCGATCGCGCAGAGCGCGACCACCGCAATGATCAGC
>DASPWV010000578.1:0-7862 GCA_035637635.1 Vicinamibacterales bacterium
CCCGCGCGCACGCTGATTGCCATCGCTGTCGTGTTGGCGATCGTCGGCATCCCGATCGTTGCGAGCCGTCGTGTGTGGATTCGATGGGGCGAGCGCCACAAACGGTTCGAGGAGCAACAACTCCATGTGCTGCAGCAAAGCCTCGGCGCAATCAAGGAAGTGAAAATGGCCGGACGCGAGCCGTTCTTCGAGGCGCGGTTGCGAACGGCCCGCCGCGCGCTGTCGCATGTGAGAAGCCGGCGCGCTTCGATCGCGAGCGCCATGCGGCTGGGACTTGAAACGGTCTTGATTGTCTCGATGCTCGTGGTGGTAGTGCTGGTCACGCTCGGCGGCGATTCCGCCGTCGACACGATTCCGGTTCTCGCGCTCTTTGCGTACGCTGGATTTCGCGCCGTTCCGTCAGCCAATCGGATCATGCTGAACGCCGGATGCATCCGGGAGGGGCATCCGTTCGCACGCGCCGTGGCCGCAGACTTCGATGCGCTCGGTTCCGCGTCCGCTCGAGCACATGGGCCGGAGCCGGCGATTGAGTTTGCGCGGTCGATCGGGTGTGAAGACGTCAGTTTCGTGTACGAAGATGCTGCGCGTGCCGCGCTCGAGCATGTCACGATCACCATTGCGCGAGGCGAGTCGGTCGGTATCGTTGGGCCCACAGGTTCGGGAAAGAGCACGCTCGTCGACATCCTCCTCGGTCTCCTCAAGCCCTCGAGTGGACGCGTCGCGATCGATGGGCAGGATCTCCGCGGCTTCGAACGGGCGTGGCAGCGAATGGTCGGATACGTGCCGCAGGATCCTTACCTGCTCGACGATACGCTGAGACGCAATATCGCGTTCGGCGTGTCGGACAGCGTCATCGACGAGCAGAGGCTCGTCCGGGCCTGCACGCTCGCGCAGCTGGATGATGTCGTTCGTCAGCTGCCGCAGGCGCTTGAAACGGTCGTGGGCGAAGATGGTGTGCGTCTTTCCGGAGGACAGCGTCAGCGCGTGGCCATCGCACGCGCCCTCTATCACGATCCCGCCGTGCTCGTGTTCGACGAAGCCACCGCCGCGCTGGACAACCAAACGGAACGTGAGGTGACGCGAGCGATAGCCGCTTTGCAAGGCGGAAGGACCGTAATTGTCATCGCTCATCGCCTCTCGACGGTCGAGAATTGCGACCGATTGGTATTTCTGCAGGACGGCCACGTTGCGGCCATTGGTCCGTACAAGGATCTGCTGCGGCACCATTCGTTCCGCGCGATGGCAATTCCACACTAGGCCTGCGGTACGCCTCGCTACGCTCGGTAGGGCCTGACGTAGGAGGAATCCGACGGACTGCGACTACTGAACGCCCACGAGCGGCAAAGCCGCGAGCCTGCGCGAAGCGCCTACGACGCGAAGCGTCGCTCACACGAAGTGCCTAACGATCGAATGCAGCCACGATCGATCGAATGTCGTTCATGAATCGTTCGCTGCCGAACAGCGGTGCACGTGACTCGAGGTAGGCCGTTAGTCGTTCCTGTTCGATGCCGCTCTGGATGACGTGAAGGATTTTGCTCGCGGCTTCCTCTTCGGTGCTGTAGAGCAGCGCCGGTTCCTGTCCGACGATCTCCATCTGCCCACCGCCGCTCGGCACCCAGACGATCATTCCGGCACGAACCATCTCCGCCGGGCTCATGCCGAAATGTTCCTCGCGCATCGCGTGAATGCCGTAGCGATGTTCGGCAAGCGCGGCACGCACCTCCTCGCGCGACAGATTCTCGCGAAAGGAAATCCACGTCCCGAGCTCGCCGCCAAGCCTCTGGAGTTGTCTCGCGTAACGGCGTGCGTACTTATCCGACGTGCCGATGATGGTGAACGTGAGCTCGGGCACCCGCTGGCGCACGCGCGCGAGAATCCGCATCGCGCGCTCATATTCTTTCTCGGGTGAAATCCGGCCCAGAGCAACGAACGCCGTCCTCCTCTCGGCCCATGCCGGGCGTGGTGCCGGATCAGCAGCCGGTGGATAAACCGTGCGCGCATCGATGCCCAGAACGCGCTTGACGTGAGCGGCGGTCCAGTCCGAGTTTGCCAGCGTGACATTCCGCTTCATCCGCTCCAGCGAAAACCCCGCTACCCAATCGGCGAATCGGTAATAGAAGTTCAGCAGCAGGTTGGAGCGGTGATACCACCTGAAGTCGACAGGGGGGCGTGGCCGGAGATAGGTCGGGTAGTTGACGAATTGGATGCCACGTCGTCCGAAATCAATCTCGTTGTGCGCGCCGACCACGATATCGAAGGACTCGCTGACGCGACGCGCATAGCGCATCAGCAGCGCGGATTTCAGCAGCGCCGCGGGGACAGGCAATCGGTCTGCAAGCCACCGCCACAACGCCGGCACCACGATCGTGTCGAACTGGCCGCCGTGGACATTGGTGCCGAAGAATCGATTGATTGCAAACGTGTCCACCGGCTCCCACGAAAGCACCGTTACCTGATAGTCAGTCACGAGGGCTTGCAATATCCACGCGGCGACGCCGTTTCCACCACCGGGCGGCTGCAGTGATGGCTGCACGAGCAGCACGCGACGGCCGTTAGTCAAGTTGCGCAGTGGCCAGCGCCACGGCCGATAGCACGATCGTGATCCCGTACAGCAACAGCACCGTGCCGCGCGTCGAGAACCCCAACGCTAACAGCCGGTGGTGGATGTGATGGCGGTCCGGTTCGACGATTCGGGCCGCGAGTGTCGACAAGGACACAGAGCGTGTGGCCCCTCCACGCAACACGCGCCTGACGAGCGTAGTTGCGGCATCGGCAATGGGCAACGCAAACATCAGAATCGGGATGCCTGCCGCAAGCGCCGTCGCACCCTTCTGCCACCCGGTGATCGCGGTGGTCGCCAGCACAAATCCAAACAGCAAACTTCCGCTATCACCAAGGAAGATCGAGGCTGGCGGGAAGTTGAACACCAGAAACCCAATGGCCGCGCCGACAAGCGCCGCGAGCAGCATCGCCTCGGCGACGTGTCCTCGCGCAATCAGAATGACGGCACATGTCGTTCCGGCAATTGTCGCGATTCCGGCGGCGAGTCCATCCACGCCGTCTATCAAATTGAAGGCATTGGTGAGGCCCACGATCCAAACCAGCGTGACGGGCCAGGACGAAAGCCCCAGCTGCCAGCTCCCACCGGCGATTGTGATGCGCTCGATGCGCAGCCCCGCTTGCATGACGATGAACGCTCCCGCCACTTGCACGATCAGCTTGGGCCATGGCGATAGCGGTCGCACATCGTCCAGAAGGCCGACGACGAATACCAGCCCGCCGCCGATGAGGATGGGACTGACGGAGGCCATCGCCTGCGGCACCTGCGCCGATCGGTGGCCGAGCGCCGCCGCCAGGAGGGCCAGCGCTGCGGCTGAGGCAATGGCCAGACCCCCCAACCGTGGGACCGAGACGGAATGAACCTTCCTGCCGCCTGGAGCGTCTACAAGCCCGAGCATCGCCGACCCTTTGCTGACGAGGGGTGTCAGCACGAGTCCAAGAGCCATTCCGGCGAAGGCCAGCGTCAAATACAGCGTCATCAGATGAAAGGCTCGCAGCCGATGCGAACCGCGGTCGTGGTGCTTGGCGACCTGGGCCGCAGCCCGCGCATGCAGTACCACGCGCTTGCCGCAGCCGTCAACGGCGCCGAGGTCGATCTTGTCGGGTTGGAAGGGGCGCCGGTGCACGAAGCGCTTACTGCTGAACCGCGCGTACGCACCCACCGCCTCCAGGATCGAGTATTTGCGGCACGCGCCAGTCGCGGTCCTGGACGTTTCATCGTCCAGTCCGGCGGTCGCGCCGTTCTGCACGCCGTCCGGCTGATGACGTCGCTCTTACGACTCCCGCCGCAGCAGGTGATCATCGTGCAGAACCCGCCCGCCGTGCCGACGTTGACGGTTGCCTGGCTGGTGGCGCGACTGCGCGGATCGCGAATGGTCATCGACTGGCACAACCTGTCTCACACGGTCCTCGCGGTGCGACTTGGCCCGGAGCACCGCGCCGTTCGATCGCTCTTGCGCAGCGAGAGACGCTGGGCGCGCCGCGCCGACGCGCACCTGGCGGTATCGCACGCGCTTGCAGATTGGCTCCGCCGCGAATTCGGCGTCGCGGCAACGGTTCTGTACGATCGTCCGCCGTCATTTTTCACCAAGCCCGATCTCAGTACCGCGGCCGAGCTCTGGGAGAGGCTTGCGAGCGAGCTCCATCTCGGCGCGCGGCGTCTTCCCGTCGTCGTGTGTCCAACAAGCTGGACGCCCGACGAAGATTTCGATCTTCTGCTGGAAGCGCTCGAGCGTACGGAACGACGGCTTGCGGGAGCCGGCGTTTCGGCCGACGCTCCGCACCTGGCGCTGATGATGACGGGCCGCGGTGCGCTCAAAACAGAGTTCGAGCACCGCCTCGCGCGTCGCGACCTGCGCCGGGTCGCTGTCCGGACCACGTGGCTCGAACCGCATGACTATCCGGTACTCGTGGGAATGGCTGATGCTGGTCTCTGCTTGCACCAGTCTTCGTCGGGCCTGGACTTGCCGATGAAGGTCGCGGACTTCAGGGGGGCTGGAGTACCGGTCTGCGCGTACGATTACGCGCCGGTTCTTTCGGAGGTGTTGACGCCGGGACGCGAGGGTGTGTCCTTCCGGGAACCCGGAGAGCTCAGTGTCATTTTCCATGCGCTTGCATCTGCCGATCTCACCGCCGTCCCGCAGTTTGCCGCATCGCGCAGTTGGCTCGCAGCGAATCCTCCCGAGCGGTGGCAAACCGAATGGGACCGTGTGGCGCGGACCGTCGTCCTTTCTCCCACCGCCTAAACCGGCACCCTGTACAATTTGCGCGCCTATGCTTCCGATCTCGGAGATCGCTGAACGGCTCGGTGTGCCCGCCGACCTCGTCGAGCCTTACGGGAGATACACTGCGAAATTGCGGCTCGAGCTGCTCGATCGTTTCCCTCGAACGCGCGGCAAGCTGGTGCTGGTGACGGCGATGACGCCGACGACGAGCGGCGAAGGAAAAACAGTTACGGCGATCGGGCTGACGCAGGGGTTGATCAGACGCGGACATCGTGCGGTTGCCGCGCTTCGCGAGCCGTCGCTGGGTCCGATGTTCGGTCAGAAGGGCGGTGGCACCGGGGGCGGCAAAGCGTCACTGGCGCCGCCCGACAAGATCAACCTGCATTTCAATGGCGACTTCCACGCCATCACGTCGGCGCACAATCTTCTCGCGGCGCTCGTCGACACCCATCTTCATTTCGGCAACCCTCTCGGTATCGATGCCAAAGAAGTGTGGTGGCCGCGGGCGATGGACATGAACGATCGCGCGATGCGGCAAATCGCCACGGGATTGGGCGGACGCGCCAACGGGCCTGCGCGCGAGACCGGGTTCGTGATCACGGCGGCTTCGGAGGTGATGGGGATTCTCGCCTTATCGGAAAGCCGCGCGGATCTTCGCCGGCGCCTCGGCGATATTGTGGTGGGCCTTACATATCAGGGTCAACCGGTTCGGGCGGCGGATTTACAAGCTGTCGGGGCGATGATGGTGCTCTTGAACGAAGCGCTGTTGCCGAACTTGGTCCAGACCACCGAAGGTGCGCCAGCGCTGGTGCACTGCGGTCCCTTCGCCAATATCGCGCATGGCACCAGCAGCGTTCTTGCGCAGCGGATGGGTCTTCGACTCGCGGATTTTGTCGTGAACGAAACGGGATTTGCGGCTGACCTCGGCGCCGAGAAGTTCTTCGACATCGTCATGCCCATTTCAGGCCACGTGCCCTCGGTGGCTCTCGTCATCGTTACGCTCAAGGCGCTGAGGGCGCAGACCGGGTCATCCGACGGAAACGCGGACCTCGCAGGCGGATTCCCAAATCTCGAGCGCCACCTTCAGAATTTGAAACGCTGGGGCGTTGCCGCCGTCGTCGCGCTGAACAGGTTTCCGGGTGACACTGAAGCTGACCTCGAGACCGTCCGTGAATTCTGTGCGAGCAAAGGCGTTGAGGCGGCCGTCGCAGATGGCTATGCGCGGGGCGGCGACGGGATGACGATGCTTGCGGATAAAGTTGCGGAGGCGGGTAGTCGAGTGGACGTGTCGAAGGTGACGCCGCTTTATCGCGCAGATCAATCGCTCGACTCGAAGATCGGAACCATTGCGACCACCGTGTACGGCGCGGCGAACGTGTCGTTCGCACCCGCGGCTTGGTCGCGGCTGCAGCAGTTCGCGAGTCTCGGTTACGGCGCACTTCCGGTGTGTGTTGCGAAGACGCAATACTCATTTTCGGACAATGCCCGGTTGCTCGGCGCGCCAAGCGGCTGGACGCTCAACGTGACCGACGCCACCTTGTCCGCCGGCGCAGGATTCGTCGTCGCCGTCGCGGGCAACATGATGCTGATGCCAGGCCTCGGCAAGACGCCGCAGGCGCACAAACTCGACGTCAACGAAGAGGGCAATGTGATCGGCATGGACTCCTGATGGAATACCTGATCAAGCAGTACCCACTCGAGACCGGCGCGCTTGAAATCCAGTACATCGAGGAGTTCTTCGGCGAGTTTCCGCGCAGAAAGACGGCAGCTGAAATCATCGAACGGCTTCAAGACCGCGAATCGCTCATTCTCATGGCAGAAGCGCCGTTGCCGGATGATCCGGGGACGCTCGTGCCGGTTTCGTACAAGGTTGTTCATGCGCTACAGGCTCGAGAGACGGTCCCGAAGCTCCGGGACCTCGAGCAGCGGCTCGACGGATACGTGAAGTTCGCGGGTCGACGAATCCTGTATTCGTGGATTGGCGCCACGCGTCGCGACTGGCGCGGGCAGGGGTTTTTTCGAGCGCTGACCGAGGAATCCGAGTCGTGGGCCGTCATGCGTGGATTCGATGAAGTCGTGGTCAAGACGAAGAACCGCTATCACGACATGCGTGGCGTGCTCGCGCAGCTGCAATTCAACGTCGTGAAGTACGAGCGAAACGAGCTCGATAATCTCGAGTCGAAGGTGTACTTGAGCAAGTTGCTGCGCCCCGAGACCGTTGCCAGACACCGCAGCATCCGGACAGTCGTCCACGCGGACTAAGTTTATTCGCGAAGAGCGCGGTTAAGCCCTCTTACTGGTCACCTGTTCTGTTGATCGGCAAGCGCGAGCAAGCCGTTGACGACGCTGCGCAGGGCGTCGCGCACTTTTGTGCCGGTGCCGGCGGGATCGGAGGAGACTCTCAGCAGTGTGAGGCCTGCCACAGCTTTTTCGCGGACTTGCGGATCCGGATCATCCCGCGCGTCGAGCAGCGGACCGGCAGCGTTCGGATTGCCGGAGCTGCCAAGCGCGATCGCTGCTTTCTCGCGGACTTGCGGGTCAGGATCGTGAAGCGCCTTCAACAAAGGCGCGAACGCGCGCTCATCGCTCCGCCACGCAAGCCCGAGCGCTGCCTTTTCGCGCACCTGGCCGTCGGGATCGTCGAGCGCGGCAACGAGTGCGGGGACCGCGTCTGCACTCGAATCAAGCGCCAGCGCGAGTACTTGCCGCTCGCGACTATCCGCAGGTGTCGAGTGGACGGGCGCCGATTGCTGGCGCTTGGCGATCGGCGTGGCCGGTGCAGCAGGCGAGTCGCGCTCGGGGAATTCAAAGGTTGCACGGGAAGCGAGCAACGGCGGCCCCGCTATGGGTTGCGACGCCGCCTGAACTGAAGAGGGCGAGCCCCGCATGGCAACTGCGGGGAGCGTGATTGTCGCGATTGCGGCCGCGACGACCCATCGGTTCAGTGGAGCCGCCACTCGACACGTGCGTGTCGAGAGAATGGCCGTGAGACGCCGTTCGAGGTGTGTCGCACGCGTCATCCCGAGCACAGCCGGTGCGTGTGCCAGCGCGGGCGCGCGCGCGATGCCCAACAGATAC
>DASPWV010000579.1:0-1955 GCA_035637635.1 Vicinamibacterales bacterium
CGCCGCGGACGACGGCTATCGGAGCGCTCGCGTACTACGTGTCGCACGCCGATGCGCGGAATTATCAGCCAACGAACATCACCCATGGCATCATGCAGCCGTTGGATGATCCTCCGCGCGACAAAGCTCGACGCAAGATGATGATCGCAGAACGTGCCCTTGCGGATCTCGAGACCTGGCAGGAGACGGCCCTCGCCGGTGCTGTATAGGGTGCACGGCACAACGTGAAGGACCTGCTCACAGACTTCCTGGAATATCTTCGGTTCAATCGCAACGTTTCCGCTCATACGGTTCGCGCCTACGAAAGCGACATCGGCCAGTATCTGTCCTTCGTCGCCGGCGAGAAGCAGTCGTCCGTCAACCAACTGTCGGTCCAGGATTTCAACCGGACATCGGTCCGGATGTACCTCGCAGAACTTGGCCGTCGCGGCGACGCACGCAGCTCGATGGGGCGCAAGCTGTCGGGTCTGCGAACGTTTCTGCGGTTTCTCCGTCGCGAGGGCATCATCAACGACGATCCGTCGTCGCTTGCGGTTGCGCCGCGACGTGAGCACACGCTGCCGGCGCACCTGACGGAACAGGAAATGTTGCGGCTGCTCGACACGCCGGATATCGGGAGCCCACTCGGGCGGCGCGATCGCGCCATTCTCGAGTTGTTCTATGCATCCGGTCTGCGGCTGAGCGAGCTCGTGGCCCTCGATCTCGATGATCTCGACGTGCACGGACGCCGGGTGCGTGTCATGGGAAAGGGCCGGAAAGAGCGCATCGTCCCCTTCAACCACGCCGCGGAGCACGCACTGCGCGAGTGGCTGAAAGACAGGAGCGAACTCAGAACGCAGAACGAAGAACGATCGTTGAGGAAGGCAGACCGTCGGGCGAAGAGCCCGCGACAGCGCCAATCCGAAGGCGAACGGCCGGCCAGTGGCCGCAGCCGCGAGCCGCTCTTCGTGAATTATCGCGGCGGCCGGCTGAGCGGCCGGAGCGTGCATCGACTGGTACACCGCTACGTCTCGCTGTGCAGTACGCAATTCGGTATCAGCCCTCATGCGCTGCGCCATTCGTTCGCGACCCACTTGCTGCAGCGAGGCGCCGATCTGCGCGCGATTCAGGAGCTCCTCGGCCACGCGCGTCTCAGCACCACGCAGCGATACACGCATGTGAATGCGGCGCAACTGGTCGACGTCTATCGAAAAGCGCATCCAAAAGCCAAGTAGGACCTGCCGCGCGGACGCTCACAGGACAGTGCGTCGCGATTCACAAGGTATGATGCTCGCCGGATGCGCATCGAAACCGCTGTCGCACTTATCGTGTTGAGTTCGTACCACCCCGCGTTCGCGCAGGACGCGCCACCGCCGACCGACGAAAAACTGAAGCTCGATGTGACGTTCGTTGCGGGATACGGCCACGACGGCGCACAGGCTCCCCTCGGTCTTGAAAATCAGGGCCGCGTGGGCCAGGCGACGTTCACGCTTTCAGGCAGGCTGCACGAGCGTTTTCGTTACCACTTGTCTTTCAATCCGGTGAACGAGGTGTCCTCGAAGCCCGCGTGCGGCGAGGCGGACTTTTTTTTCCCAAACGATCCTCATTTGTATTCGGCGGGACCGATCGTGCCGTGCGACCCGGAGAACGGCCACAAACGCGTCGACACGTACAACACGTACGCTCTGGATTACATCGTCCAGCAGGGGCCGCTGCGTGAAGGATACGTGGACTGGCTGGCAACCAACGAGGTCACGGCACGGTTCGGACGCTTCATCCTGCCAATCGGGTTCGCGCCTGACGAAGTCGGCTCGTGGACGTCGAAGGACATGACCCGGATCCAGCGTCTGAACGCTGAAGCCAACTTCGGCGCGATGCTGCAGTACGCGCGGCCTCGCTTCGACGTCTCGATCATGGGCGTCCTCGGCGAAGGCAATCGTGAGAAGGACTACGACTGGTTTTACTTTATCAATCCG
>DASPWV010000580.1:0-6794 GCA_035637635.1 Vicinamibacterales bacterium
GTTCATCTGCGGCTATCTGCGGCTATCTGCGGCGGTGCGGTCAGCCTGGCCTCAGGTGCTGGTCGCGCTTTAGTTCAGGGGCGGTTTGACCGTGATCGTGAAGTTCCGACCTGCGTCAAGATCGCTCGCGGTGATATGCACGTCGTCCGGCTTGCTGCTCAGCGTCTCGCCCGGTCGCAATTCGACTTCGATTCGATAGTTTCCACGCGGAACTTTGATCGTGTAGCCGCCGTTCACCGCAGTTGACGTCTCCAGCTTCTGCCCGGTCTCCACGTTGGTCACCGTGACTTTGCGTCCCGATAGCGGACTGTTGTCGCTCGACGCGCGCACGATCCCGGAGATCGTGCCGCCCACGTTCGGAGGTTTGGCGCCGCTGCCCACGACCGGTCCACGGTGCGCGCACGACACGAGAATAATCGTCAACACGAGCGCAGCTGAACGGAGGCACATGTGTTTTCCCCTGCCGCGAGGATAGCAGACAGTGGCTGATTGTTTGGTGCAGGCAACTGTCGAGGTCTTCTAGTGCCCCGACAACGGGCAATCGCGCGGGATTCGTTACCGCTCAACTCTCCGGCTGATACCACTCGGGCGATGGGCCGGCGGCCGCTTCGATCTCCGGCACAAAGCTCCACTCCAATTCCTTCACCATCGCCGCGAAGTTCTCGACGATCTTCTCCCAGCGCTCTCGGTCGCCAACTGCGCGCCGATCACGGCCGTCGCGGACACCGGCAACGGCAGTCGCGCTTTGAAGCCCACGCCCCACACGATGAAGAACGCGAGTACGAGATTGCTCCATGTTCCGACGTCGAGAAAGACGTCCAATGTCAGGTTGGGCCCCGTGCGACGCCGCAAATTGAATGTTCCGGAGTTGCCGCGACAGCTGTATCCCATTGGCTTGAACACGCGCTCGAGCGCGGGCTTCCTCGGCCCTGACGTGAGATGGAGCGCCGTGCTCCCCGCCTCCACCGACGGCAGATCGTGTGGAAGTGCGGCACGTTCGACGATCTCCTTCAATCGGCCGCGGTAGTCCGCGACGATGCCTTGCACCGCGCGCACCGCCTCCGGATTGGCACTCGCAATGACTGCTCCGCCCGGCAAGCGAACGGCAACCGCTGGTGGAGGCTGCGGCAGCTTCTTGCTCGCAGGATCGGCGTCCACCACCGCGCACGCGGTGACCGACCGAACGCGCCCGTTCACCCACCAGCTATCGCTCAACAGGACTCCGCTCATCGTCTCGGCGGCGCTCATCGGCGTGGGAACGAGGTCGCCGAACTCCGGCGAATGAAAGTGAATGACGATGTTGTGAAAGGGGAAGGACCGGGGAACACCGGCGGCAATCGCGCGCAGCGTGCTGTAGGGCACACTCTCGCCGGAAGCCGGGGACGTCGCGCCGTTCGAGATGCGCCGCGCACCTGGAATGCCCGGCATTGACGCAGCGGACGTGACAAATCGTTCCAGCTCCGGATGGCGCCGCAGTACTCGATCGACGCTGGAGACGGCCCTTCCCGCGAGGCCGTCGGCAAAGGTGAATCGAATGACGGGTTCACCGACGCCGGAGTTCAAGAATGCCTGATGAATTCGATCCATGTTGTCGGCCAGAGGCTCCTTTCTGCTGGCCGCGAACGTCGTTACGAGTGCAACGCGCATCGGCGTTGGTGAGTATATGTTGTCGACGTGTGGTTGATCGCACTGTCGAGTTCGACCGGCCAAGCGTATAAAACTGATGAAACGGCTGGCATTGACATCATGCCCCGCGAGAGGCGATATTTCGCCTTAGAAGGAGCTGTCAGCGGCGCGGATCGGCCGGCGCTTGCGGAGTTCCACTTTCCCGTACTGTCACGCCGGGACTTCGGCCGACGTCGATATCGCCGCTGGGACGCTTCAAAGGAGAGGCTATAGAAGACGAAGGACAGGTAAGGCGACCAGTGTGGTGTGACGACTTGTGGCTGCGGCCGTTCGCTTCCGACCGAGATCACGCATCGGTCCCGCGGGTGTGTACCCGCCGCGAATGCGCCGACGCCTGCACGACCATGAACGCCTGCTGATGCCGTAGCGGCGCAGCACAAGGACTTTTGTCCAACAGGTCGTGGAGGCGGACGCCGCACTGGTCGCCAGAGCCTGAGCGGAGTGGCCGTTTGCCATCGCTGCAATTTGTGCGATATCGCATCGTCTGCTGGTACGCAGAATGTGCGGCGATGAGCAGGGACGATTGCGGAATTGCTCGGCGAATCGCCCTATTTGGTGCGGCCCGAAAGTAGCACCTCTGCCCGCGCGGAGGACGATGCTACGATGGCGAGGCAGTGGAACACCGAGATGCAGGAGGGGTTTGACAAGCTCCAAGCGGCGGCCGACGAATTCCGCGGCCGTTTCGACGCGATAGACATCCGATTCAAAGAAGTTGACCAGCGCTTCGAGGCGGTCGACCGGCGCTTCGACGTGATGGACCAGCGCTTCGAGGCGGTCGACCGGCGCTTCGACGAATTCGAGACGCGGATTCTCCGCGCCTTCAAGACACAGACCGAAGACATACGTGCGGATTTGCAGAAGGTCGCTGAGGGTTTCGGTGGCATGCTCGAGCGCATGGAGCGCAACATCACAGAGATGCGAAGGGAGTGGGCCGAGACACGGACTGATCACGAGAGCATCCTCGGTAACCACGAGCGGCGGATCACGACACTCGAACGCGCAAAGAATTCATAGCGGCCGCCTCAAGATACCGCAACCACACGCGCGAGCTCACGATATCGGCACAGCGCATTTGCCAATTGCATCTGTCGCGGTGTTCGACACTCGGGCTCGAATAGCAGCGGCGACGCGACGAGAATGGCCGCGCATCGCGCACGCGACGTCGCGACGTTGAGACGATTCAGACTGTACAGAAACTCCATTCCCCGTGGTGCATCCTCGGGTCTCGATGTCGTCATCGAGTAAATGACGACCGGCGCTTCCTGGCCCTGAAATCTGTCCACCGTGCCAATTGGAACGTTCTTGTCCGCGAGACGTTCTACCAATCGATTCACCTGCGCGTTGTAAGGCGCGACCACGCGAATATCGCGACCGGTCAGCTTCCGTCCGACCCGCTTTTCGTCTATCCATCGAGCGCCTGCTGCGAGAAATCGCTCCACGAGGCGCGTCACAATCTCGACTTCCTCTATTGAGACGTTCTGATTTCCATCGTGTGCCGCCGGAACCCACCACAGACCAGCGCCGTCGAAATCGCCTGTGCCAATCAGTCGCTGGTGCTCGAGTCCTGGCTTCGACTCGAGCTTCCCTTCGTAGAAGACCTCGGACGTGAACTGACAAATCGCGGGTGCGAGCCGCCACGTGTTGGGAAGGAACAATCCTCTGTCAGGCGGCATCGTCTGCCCGCCCGCGAGCACGTGATCAAGCGACGAGATTCCGATGCCGTCTGGATGACTTGCCGTCGCCGGTTGATCCAGTTGCTGCGGGTCTCCCAGCAGAACAACGCTCTGTGCGGCCTGGGCGACCGCCAGCACATTGGCCAGAGACATCTGACCCGCTTCATCGACGAACAGCACGTCGACCGCACTTGCCGCATCCTCGCGCGACCACAACCAGGCGGTCGCACCGAGAAGATTGATCTTACCGGACGCGAGAGCCGTAAGAGCTTCGTCATTGTCGATGATTTCAACAATCGCGCTCTCTGTGGCCGTCGGCTCGTTCAATCTGTGACCCGCCTTCACACGCGCGCTGCACTTGTTGGATTCAGCTACGGTGGCTTCGAGAAGGTTTCGAATAACTCTGTGGCTGACAGCAGTGACACCAACTGCGCAGCCGGCTTCGACGAGTGCGCAGATCATGCGCGCGCCCGCGTAGGTCTTTCCTGCGCCAGGAGGACCTTGAATCGCCAGCGTCGTGTGATGCAGGTCCGCGACAATGCGGACCGAAAACTCGACGACCGTTTCTCCGGCGCGCTGCGCAAGCGTGCCGGTACGAAGCCGCGGCGGCAAGCGAAATAACAGATCCGTCGCAGACGTCCGCTCGCCGGCGAGAAATGCTTCGGAAAGGCGCATCACGGATCGCTGCAAGGTCTCGGTTCCGAAGACCGATTCGACGAACACGCACGTTGGGTGCACCTCCGCGTTGTCGCGGCCCTTCTTCACGTCAATCGTTCTCGCGTCGCGATCAACAGCTTCGAGCGTGCCCCACGAGTCGCCGCTTTGCACTCTGAGTCTGTCGCTGCGTTTGATCTCGACGTCCTGGCCTGGGTAGGAATACCGATCGATCACTGATCCTGTTGGCCGTCCGGACGTTCTGTGTGTAACGATGCCCACGCGCTCCACAAACTCGAGGCCCGCAATCGCCTTGGGTTCATCGAGCAGATCCTCGTTGTTGAGATCACACAACCGGAAGAACTCCCACCAGTCGGCCTTCTCCTCACGCCGGTGCCAGTCGATCAGGTACGCCAACATCCAGCGTGCCTGCTGTTCTTCAGAGCGATCTTTTCTGTCGCCCGGTACACCGTTGAGCAGCCGTGCACGAAGCTGTTCAACGTCTCGATCGAGATCGCTCACTCGCTCGGCAGGCTTCTCGTCTGCCGGGAGCGGTCTCGGGACCTCCCGTTGCTCGGCCACGTTCGCACGAATTTGTTCGAGCCAATCGCGCAGCGCGAGCGTCGAACGGCAATCGTCGCGGTTGTAGCCCTCCACGGCGTCCTTTGTGGCATCCGCGATCAAATCAGGCGCCCGCGACTCGAGCGCCAATTCGATGGTTCTCAACTTTGCTCCGGCCTCGTCCAGAGCGACATCTCGGGCGAAGCCGTAAAACATCTCGAGCTGTTTGATTGAGTAACTCTCCACTCCAGCGCGCATGGCGTGTTTGACGACCGAGTGGAGATCCACCAATCGTCGGCCTCGCAGAAGCCGATCGAGCGCGTCAGCGCGTGTCGCGTAGCGGCCCATCAGCCGCTTGAAGGCGGACGGCTCGTAATGCCCGAAGTGGTAGATGTGCATGCCTGGATGCGCGTCCCACGTTGCGAGGATCAGATCCACCACCGCCTCGAACGCGACGCGTTCCTGCGCGTCGTCAAACGCCCACCATGAGCGATACCAGAAGCCGTGTAGTGGCGGGGCTGTCTTGCCCGCCGTAGGCTCGGCGAAGGCGGAAGGCACGCCCGACCTCTTCGCACAGCCACCGATTCCAAAGAGATACTCGCGTCCACCTTCCCTCGCGAATGGATCGCCTTCGAGATCGAGAAACAGATCTCCCGGAGTTGGCTCAGGCAATCGGCACAAGCCTTTCTCCGGTTCGATCTCGAACAACTCGTATATGGGCTGCCCTTCGACGCGCTGCTGCCACTGCAGGCGAGCCTGCTTGCGAACCCGTTCGTACGCCGCCTTCGCCCCACGCGACGGCTTGAAGGAGAGTGGAACCGGCATGTGCGCCGCCTTCGCGAGCGTTTCGTACCCCTGCGCAACAAGCTCACGCCTATGCAGCCGGGAGATGCCGGCGATGAACGACAGGTGGTCATCCGCCCGTCGTCGAGCGTTGCATCGCGAATACCAGCGACAGAATTCGCAATGCTCAACAGGCTCCGGGTAATATGCGGCGCAAATCGCGTCCGGACCACGAGCGAGCGTGTCGAGCAGCTTCTGACGAATCCCGCGATAGTAGGCGGCGTAATCCTCCACGCGATACGTGTGGATTGGCGTTACCGGGTCCGGTGTGACGACGTAGAAGTACGTGGGAATCGAACCTTGGATTTGCCCGAGGAGATCGGAGTAGGCGGATAGCTGCAGAATCGTTGCGCCGCGTGTGTCGCGCGCAAGCTTCGTGTCGTATATCTCGTAGGACCACGGCCCAAACTTGCTTGGCCGCGCGACTTTGCGAAGAACATCGGCGACTCCCGCCCAACCGTTGGCCTCGAGCCGCGCCTGGACGACGACGTCCACGCCGGCCTTCAGCAGCTCGATCGTCCCGGCGCTGGCACTCTCCTGATCGCGCAGCTCGATGACGTGGAGTCCCTCCGCGCGAAGGCCCTCGACAAATTGGCGCTCATGCGCTTCGCCGCGAGCGCGGAGCGCCTCCGCCAACGGGTCGGTCCAACAGGGCTTCTCCAGAAGGCCGCGCGCGGCGGCGAGATCCAGGCCGGTGCAGTGGCGGCAGGCGAGAAAGATTGCTAGGTCAGTTGGCGATATACGTAGATCCGAACCGATCGCTTGCATGGGGTGAGGCTTCCGTTCGATGTAAGACAGAGGCGATCATGGTTCACGTGCGTACCACCGATCGTCGCCTCGCGCGGGGACAGCAATCGCGACGTGTCAGCGAAGTGCTGAATCCAACCCTAAGTAGTGTTCGATCCATCCTTCCGTGGCGCCAGAGAATAAGTGTCGGCCATCGCGTCGAGTACGCGCCGAACATCGTCCATTTTGCGCACAATTGCGTACTGCCAGGTGCCCATCCGGCCGTCTGCATTGACGGCTGAAACCCAGCGCCGCGCCGCCGCGGATTTCACTTCGGCAAGATCGTCAAATCCTTTCGTTTCAACGATCAAGTGCGCCGCGGGATTGGTGTTCAGTCGCACGATGAAATCAGGCACGTAATCGTGCAGCTGTCCATTGTGGATGTACGGAATGGCGAAGCCCAGACCGGCGTTCTTGACGAAAGCGCCGACAGCAGGATGTGTGTCGAGGATGTAGGCGGCCTGCTGCTCCCACTTCATCGTATCGGCGACCACGTAATTGACGTGGCTCCTGGCGACCTCACGAACGTCTTTGCTCGTCCAATAGTCGACGTCCGCTGTGGACCCAGGACCGCGGCTCGTTTCGTAGCGC
>DASPWV010000581.1:0-3016 GCA_035637635.1 Vicinamibacterales bacterium
CGCGGCCAGGCGCAAAATGCACCGGCGGTATTTGCGCCGGCCGGCGATTATGCGACTGCAGATATCCGAGTCATCACCCCGGGTGTGGTGTTCGCCTCCGGCCTGCCTGACATTGCCGCCGCTTTTGCGAAAGAAACCAGCAAGAAGGTTGGCATCGTCGTCGTCGGCATGGGCACCATCGTCGAGGAGATGACGAAAAAAACGCCGCCGCCCGATGTCATCGTGCTGCCGTTCCAGTTGATGACGACGCTGTCCCTGGACGGTGGCGTGGCGCCGGGCACGTTCACCCCGCTCGGCCGTACGCGGATGGGTCTGGCGGTGCGAGCGGGCGCACCGAAGCCGGACATCTCCACCGTCGAAAAGTTCGCCGCCGCGCTCAAGAGCGCGAAGGCGGTAATGCGCTCGAATCCGGCGTCGCGCACTATGGTCGCAACGCTGATCGACGATTTGCTCAAGCGGCCAGAGTTCGCTGGCGTGAACGCTCCGCCGAGCACGAACGGCGAGGGAGGTCAGGCGCTGGCGCGTGGCGAAGGCGACATGGCCATTCAGACCATCAGCCAGATTCTTCCGTACAAGGAAATCGAGCTGGTCGGTCCGTTGCCGGCCGAGCTTGGAGCGTGGATCGACTCGGCTGTCGCGGTATCGGCCAGAGCAACGCATGCCGACGATGCGCGCGCGTTCATCCGATATCTGTTGCGGCCCGAGTCGAACAAGGTGTGGAAGCCGAGAGGCCTCGAACGGTTCGAGTAAGACGGGGTGAATTGGCACGCGACCAGCGAGAGGCACTCCATCTGCAGCGACGATGACCACGAACACCGTCCTCGCGCGTGTTGTTGGCGTGCGCGGATGCGCGGCGCGGGCGTCACATAGTAAGCAGCACTATGACCCAGACTGAGAGCGATGGTTCTCCACGTTCTGTCGGTCAGTGCGTTTCTCGACAGCCGCTTCGACCTCCTCCGCGCTCGGCGGCTTCTCACCGCGCGCGCGACGCCGTGCTACCCAGGCGCGCATCGCCGCTACCCCAATCCTCCGTTTTTGTCCGACCACTTTTTCTCCGGGACTTTTGCCGTAGGGCGACGCATGCTCGATTTCGGCATTCAGCTCCGCTCCGACGAGAATGGCTAGACCTGAGATGTAGAACCAGAGGAGCAAGATCATGACGGCGCCGATCAACCCGTAGGTCTCCGTGTAGTTGCCCCAGTTCGCCACGTAGAATTTGAATCCAATCGACGCCAGCAGCCACAGAGCGGTCGCCAGCACCGCCCCCGGTACCAGCCAGAACCAGCGTTGCTTGACATCCGGCGCGAAGTAGTAGATCAGCGCGATGGCCCCGCTGGCCAGCGCGAACACGACGGGCCACTGGAGGATCTTCCAGGTCCACTCGAATACTTTCCCGAGATGCATCGAGTTGGCGAGTTTGGTTGCGACGGTCGGCCCGACGAGGACCAGCGCAAAAGAGACGAGAATGAACGTCGCAACCGTGGCGGTCAGGGCAATCGCCGTCAGTCGTACTTTCCACCACGGCCGCCCTTCCTGCACGTCGTACGCGCTGTTCAGCGTGTCAATGATGGCGACCATCGCGGCCGAGGAGCTCGACACAGCGAGCAGCACCCCGAGACTCACCAGGCCACCATGTTTTGCGCCGGAAATCTTCGTGATCTGGTCTGTGATGATCTGAAGTGCTTCGGGCGGCAATACTCCGCCGAACGTCCGGAAAAGATCGTCGATGAGGCTTGCAATCGGGAAGTAACTCGCCAATGCAACGAGGAACAGGAGCGTGGGGAAGAGCGCGAAGAAAAAATAGTATGCGAGCTGCGCCGCTAACGCGAGGCAGTTGTCTTTCCAGAACGCCTCGTACATCGTCCGCTGCAGCAACCGCGGCCACGAGAGAGGGACCTTCAAGTCGCGAAGGAAAGCCATGCCTCATTTTCGCCGGGTCGTTTGGCCAGCGGCCGCACTATTCGATCGCGTCTGCTTGGATGTCAGCTCGGCCTCGAGCTCTTCCAGCAGCGCGATCTGCCCTTTCACGATCTTCGTCCGAGCGACGTCGAGTCGAAACCAGGCCGCTCGATCGATTTCCGGGAACGTCTGCTGTCGGCCGGATCGCGGCGGCCATTCGATAGAAAAGGTGTTGCTGTGTAGCCGTCCAGGATCGAAATCGGCTTCGACCGCCCATGCGTAAACGATTTTGCCTCGCGATTGCAATTGCGGTCTGAGCGGGAGGAAATCGCCAGCGATCGAACCACCCGTTTCTTCCTTGAATTCGCGAACCGCGGCCTCCAACGGATCCTCGCCGTCCGAGAACTCTCCCTTCGGAATTGACCACGCGCCCTCGTCCTTCTTCGCCCAAAACGGACCGCCCGGATGGACGAGAAGGACTTCGATCGCCTCCGGCACACCACGAAAGAGCAACAGGCCCGCGCTCTGTTTCGGCATGGCGCCACTTACGATTGAGCTCGCACAAGTTGGACTCTTACCAGTCGTAGCGAACGCCGATTTGCCACTTGCGATTGCCGTTGGTCGTGAATACGCGGCCGAAGTTGTCAGGCTGCGACATCGTGGTGTTCGGAACGCCCGCGTAGTGGGTGTTGAACAGATTGAAGATTTCCAAGCGCACCTGCGCCCGCTGGTTGCCAACCGTCGGGATCGTCCGCACGACCGCGATGTCGATCGCAAACGAATCGTCATAGCGGAAGCTGTTTCGCGGCTGCGTGCTGCTGCCGCCCACATCAACGCAATTCGCGGTCGCGCCGGCCTGCCGGCACGTCGTCTGATCGAATGCGCCCAGCGGGATATACACGTGTGCAGTGTCGGCCGGCGTGCTGGGGTAACCGTCGATCTGGGTGCCGAGCACGCCGCGATCCAACATGTTCGCGCGGTCTTGCGCCACGCCGTCCAGATTGCAGTCACCGCCGTTATTGCTGCAGAACACGCTGAAGGGCACACCGTCCCGGTATTGGGCTGACGCTGAGAGCGCCCAATCGCTCACCACGCTGCCGACGATACCAGGACGCCG
>DASPWV010000582.1:0-12115 GCA_035637635.1 Vicinamibacterales bacterium
TGCGCGTGCAGGGCGTTTCCACCACGTCGGACACGGCGCGCGATCAGATGGCGAGCACGATCTTCGGAGACCGCGGTGGCGTCGCCGTTGCGCCGCCGCCGCCGGTTCCGCGCAAATCCGGATCGCCTGAAGTCACCCGGTTCGGGAAGTAACAGACGTTACAGGAAGTGAAGTCCTGTCGCGCTGGACCTCACCAGCTTTATTTGTCCGCTCTCGTTCCGCCTGCGTTGGAACGCGCGGTCAAACCCGCGTCGCGACTTTAGCCGGATGATCACGCTGTGGCCGTCGATGCAGGCCGTTTGCCGAGAAAACTGGCCGCCATCGACCGCCGCATGGTTGAATGATCAGGCAACGCCCCTGCGTTCGAAGCTTCGATGGACGCGTACGTTTACGCCCTCACTCTCCTCTCCCGTCGCGAACTCTCGGCCGCACAGTTGCGCGCGCGCCTTGCGCGCCGGAAGTTCGAGCGACGCGAGATCGATGATGCGATTCGGCGACTGACCGAGGAGCGCGCCGTGGACGATCGCCGCGTCGCCGTGGCTGCGGCGCGACTTGAAGGTGCGATTCGACAGCGAGGAAGAAGACGCGTGCTGCAACGCGTGCGGCAGTTGGGTGTCAGCGCAGAGATCGCAAAGCAGGCCGTCGATGAGGCGTTGTCCGACGTCGACGAAGATGCGCTGCTGGACCAGGCGCTCGAGAGACGGCTGAAAGGCGCCGATCCGCATGGCCTTGACGCGAAGGCTGCGGCTCGCATCGTTCGCAGTCTCGTAGGCCAGGGGTTCGACCCACGTGCGGTGTACGCGCGACTGCGGGCACGCGGCGCTCGATCCGACGATGTCAAGTGGTGAGTGCCCAGTGCCGAGTGCCAAGTGCTCAGTGCCAAGTGCCAAGTGCCGAGTGCGCAGTGTCGAGTGCCACTCGGCTCTTAGCGATTGCTACTTCGCGCCGAGCAAATACTGAATGTGCATGCCGATTCGGTGGTACCCCGGGAAGTTCACGCCGCTGGTTGCCCGCAGCTTGACGCCCGGACGCACTAACACACCGACGCCAAGCTCAACGCGGCCGATGGGCACTACACGCCAACTCTCCGGAAAACCCTGCAACGTCTCCTTGAACGGCTCGATGCCGAGGCTTTCGGTCACGGCCGTCACCGCCGAGCCGTTGACCACGAGGTGCTCCAGAAAGCGATCGCTCGTCCCGTCCAGCCGAGCAATTCCTCCAGCGAACGCGACGCCGATACCCACGCGGCGTATCGTCGCGAGCTCGATGAAGAGATGTGCTTCCACACCGGTCATGCCCGCATCGCGCGTGATGTCGTAGGCGCCGCGCGCACACTGGGGCGATCCGCTCGGCAGCTGCACACACGCGGAACGTCGCAGCTGCACTGTCGATCCTTCGTCCACCGTCTTCTTCACGAACGACACGCCCCACTCACCTCCAACGTCCCTGCCGCGAACGATCCCGGCTCGGACTTCGGAGCCTCGCATGTCCGTTTCGATGTCCCAAAGGTCGGCGAGCTGACTTGGCACTCTCCATCGTGGAACGAAGCTCGCGGAGACGCCCCAGTGATCCTTGTAGCCTTCCGTTTGCGCGGCGCAGGGCACAGTGAAGAGGGGCAACAGCAACACTGCGACCGTTGCCGGAATTCTCATCGCGCGCCCCAGATGGTCAGCTCGTTCGCCGCGGCGCCCGGAGGGTTCGCGTACAGGTTGTACACAACCGCCAGCAGCCGCGGATCGTCCAACCCTCCACGATTCTGGAAGCCATCGAAATGCTCCAGAATCCCCAGTGCATGTGCCAGCATGTGCTCGGCAACTGCCGACGGATATGCGCCGGCCGTGGAGTCGTTGCAGGATTCGGTTCCCAGATGGATTGCGTACGCGCCGCCGATCGCCCGTGTTTGATCCCACCGAAAAGTCGCCGGCGAACCGGCGGCCTGCGCGTCGAATACACTGCCGCACGATTGGTCCGACTCATGCCCACCCGCACCACCCTCGTGAAAAATCAGTCCGTTGGCCGGCGTGCCAGTCACTCGTGTGAATCGAACGACACCACCGGTCCACTGCTCGTAGTGACTGACGGCGATTTCCGCGCGCGCGATGCCGTTCGTGTTCACCAGAATCGGCACCTGCCAGCGGGTCAAGCGTCCAGATGCGCCCAAGGCCGCGTTATTCAGATTCGAGATTGCCAACTGCTCGCGCAGTCGATCGATGGTCCACGGTGTGGGCGCTGTTGGCGTTCGCGTGCACGCAGAGGACAAAGCGACCAGTAAGAGCGCCAGGAACCCGAGGCTACGCATGTCCAGGCGCCAGTGTTGCAAGCAGACGGCCAGCACGTCCACTAAAATCAGGAGATGCACCCGAACGAGATCCGCGCGTCGTTCTTGAAATACTTCGAGCGGCACGGCCACCGCGTCGTGCCGAGCTCGCCGCTGGTGCCCTCCGACGATCCGACGCTGCTTTTCACCAATGCCGGCATGAACCAGTTCAAGGACGTGTTTCTCGGCCGCGAGAGACGCGACTACACGCGCGCAACCTCGTCGCAGAAGTGCATGCGAGTCAGCGGCAAGCACAACGATCTCGATACGGTCGGTCCGTCGCTGCGCCATCACACGTTCTTCGAGATGCTCGGCAACTTTTCCTTTGGAGATTATTTCAAGCAGGACGCCATTCCGTTTGCCTGGACGCTGCTGACCGGCGAGTGGGGCCTGGATCCGAAGCGGCTCTTCGCCACGATTTTCAAAGGCGAACACGGAATTCCGCGCGACGATGAAGCGCATCGCATCTGGAGTCGATTTCTGCCGGCAGAGCGCATTGGAGAGCTCGGACTCGACGACAACTTCTGGGCGATGGGCGATACCGGTCCATGCGGCCGTTGCTCGGAGATCTATTACGACCGTGGCCTGGACGTTGCGGGCACCGGCGACTTCATGACCGATGTTCAGTCCGGATCCGAACGCTTCGTCGAGATCTGGAACAACGTGTTCATGGAGTTCGAGCGGCAGGGCGATGGCTCACTCAAAGATCTGCCTGCGCGGTCCATCGATACGGGGATGGGCCTCGAGCGCGTCTCGGCCGTTCTGCAAGGCACGCTCTCGAACTACGACACAGAGCTCTTCGTGCCACTGCTGGCTGAAATCCAGCGCTTGTCCGGGCACGATTACACCCGGTCGATGCATCCTGCCGACGTGTCCATGCGCGTCGTCGCCGATCACATTCGCGCGACGACGTTCCTGATCGCGGACGGCGTGGTGCCGTCGAACGAGTGGCGCGGCTACGTGCTGCGCAAGATCATGCGTCGCGCGATGCGCCATGGACGCAAGCTTGGCCTCAACGCGCCGTTCCTCCATCAGCTGGTCGACGTGCTCGTGCGCGAGATGGGAAGTGCATACCCGGAGCTCAAAGCAGGACGCGATGCAATCGTCCAGGTGATTCGAAGCGAGGAAGAACGCTTCGGCACCGTGCTCGCCGAGGGGTTGCCCCGACTTGAAGACGTGCTCGAGCGTGCCGCGGGTGGATCGAAAGTGGTCAGCGGCGATGACGCCTTCAAGTTGTACGACACGTACGGCCTGCCGCGCGATTTCATCGAGGATCTCGCCAGCGCACAAGGTCTTCGCTTCGATGCAGAAGGGTTCGACCGCGCCATGCAGGGCCAGCGCCAGAAGGCGCGCGCCGGCAGCGCGTTCGGCGGCGGCGCCGCGAAGGCCGACGCCTTTGCCTTCGAGAACGAGAGCTCGCGCGCCAGGCTCGCGTCGACCGCCGATGCATTCGAGGGCTACGCGACAACCGTCGTGAGCGGCGTACCGATCGTCGCGCTGTTCGATGACGTCAGGCGGGAAATTCAAGAGTTGCCGGCGGGATCGAGCGGTTATGTGGTGCTCGGGCGCACGCCGTTCTATCTCGAAGCCGGCGGCCAGATCTCCGATCAAGGCTGGATTGAATCGAGCGGAGGTCGATCGCGCGTCAGCGGTGTCGTCCGGTTGGGTGCCGGGCTGCCGCGTGCGCATCGCGTAGAACGCACGGAGACTGTCCTGCGAGTGCGGGATTTGGTGACAGCCGAAGTGGACGCGCAGCAACGCGATGCGACGCGACGCAACCACACGGCCACTCACCTGCTGCACGCCGCGCTTCGGCAAACGCTCGGGAGCCACGTCAAGCAATCCGGCTCTCTGGTGGCGCCGGATCGACTGCGCTTCGACTTCGTTCACTTCAGCGCTCTCGCCGCAGACGAGCTCGAGCGAATCGAGCGCATCGTCAACGAGAAGATCGTTGCGAACATCCCGGTGCAGACCGAGGAACGGAACACGCAAGAGGCCATTTCTGCCGGGGCCATGGCGCTCTTCGGTGAGAAATACGGCGAGCGCGTGAGGGTCGTCAGCGTCCCTGGTTTCAGCGTGGAACTCTGCGGTGGCACGCACGTGCGCGCGACCGGTGACATCGGCTCGTTCTATATCACCGAGGAAGCAGGGGTGGCGGCCGGCGTGCGCCGTATCGAGGCGGTGACGGGTTTAGGCGCGATTGCTTACGCGCGCGAGCGAATCGATGTCGTGCGGCGGCTGACCTCCGAGCTCAACGTCCGCGCTCGAGACCTTGTCTCGACTGTCGAAACGCAGCTCACGACGACGTCCGCACTGCGCAAAGAAATTCAACAGCTGAAGACGAGGCTGGCGCTCGGCAGAGGAGGCGCGACTCCGGAGGATGAAGGCCGCATCGAAATCGATGGCGTGTCGTTCATTGCACGCCAGGTGAACGACATCGACAAGGAGTCGCTGCGTTCGCTCGCCGATACGCTGAAATCCCGTCTGAAAAGCGGCATCGTCTTTCTTGCGTCGCGCTCCGCGGACGGCAAAGTAGCCATCGTCGCGACGGTCACTCCGGATCTTGCCAAGCGCGCTCCCGCGGGACAGCTTGTCAAGCAGCTCGCGCCCATCGTGGGCGGAGGTGGAGGGGGCCGGCCCGATTTCGCCGAAGCCGGCGGCAAAGAGCCGGCGAAGATTCCTGAAATGCTCGCAGAGAGCCGAAGGCTGGTCCAAAGGCTTCTGAGCGGCAACTAAAGTCCCGCCCGGCACCGGCCGATACATCTCTCAGTTCGGTCCCCGCTCCCCGCGGTTTCCTCACCATGCGATTTTTGCCAGCGGCTCTGCTTCTGTGGCTCGGTACAGTTGTGCCGGCAAGTGCGCAGATCTACACCTGGCGCGATCCGTCTGGTCACCTCGTGCTTTCGAACAAACCCACTGCGGGCGAGGCGCCAATGACGACATATGCCGTGCCGGGGTCGACGGATCTCCGGACGGCAACCAAGCCGGCCGCGGCGCGCGCCGCGGTCTACGACGAGTCCATCCGGCGCCATGCCACGGTACACGGCGTGTCCGTCGATCTCGTGCGCGCCGTCATTCAAGCGGAATCCGGATTCAATCCGTTCGCGGTTTCACCGAAAGGCGCGATGGGGCTGATGCAGTTGATGCCCGCCACGGCGCGCGACCTTGGCGTGAACAACCCGTTTCAGCCCGACGAAAACATCCGCGGCGGCGTGACCTATCTGGCAGGCCTGCTGGCGCGATTCGATCAGGACGTGGAGCGTGCGCTGGCCGCCTACAACGCAGGTCCAGAGCGCGTTGACCAGTACGATGGCGTCCCGCCGTTCCGCGAAACACGGGCCTACGTGAAGAGAATCACCACCGCCACCCGCGCCGCTGCGCCGCCCGAAACGGTCATCTACAAGTGGATGGAACTCGTCGACGGTCAGCCGAAGATGCGCTATTCGAATACCCCGCCACCAGGGCAGATTTATGAGGTCGTACGCAAGCGGTAATGGAGTGACAGAACCCTTCCTGCAGCTCACTCGATTGCTGCATCACGGCATTACTCAGTCGGGCGCGAGCCCTCTCTACCACCGTTCGAATAGCGCATCGAGCGGCACTGAGAGTTCCGGCAGGAGTGGAGAAGTCAGCGCTGCATGCGCCGCGGCGGTGAGCTCGTCGCCTTGCGACAGGCTTCCCTCGGCATTCCGGCGAAACACTTGAACCCGATCCCGATCGGGATCGACGAGCCAATACTCGCGCACGCCTGCCCGCTCGAACAGCTGGCGCTTGATGCCCGCGTCTCGTTTACGTGTGCTCGGCGAAAGGACCGCGACGACCAGCGCCGGCGCACCCTCGACGTTCGCTTTGGTCAGAATGTCGAGCTGATCAGCGCCGACGAACAACAGATCCGGTTCGACGACGTCGTAATAGGACATGACGACGTCCAACCGTGAAAGGAAGACACGACCGACGTGCCGTCGCGTCGCCAAGTAGTTCCCGATCGCCAGGTGAAGCCGTCCGATCAGCTCCTGATGGCGCAGGTTCGGCGACGGTGTCACGTAGTGGACCCCGTCGATGATCTCGTGCTGCTTGCCATCGTCCGGAAACAGCAGGAAGTCGTCGTAGGTGAGGCGCGTCTTCGAGCGAGAGCTGACAGGCATAGGGTCGTTCCCGTCCATGGGGAGATCTTACCGTCGTCCACACCACCTGATAAGTGCGAAGCGTGTACCGGTGACTTTTGTTAGGAAATCGTTGGAGCGGGCGTCTCGAGATCGCGAGAACTGATCACTGCCGCGAGACGTACGACGGCAGAAATTGCCCCGCGAAATGACGATGACGCCAACGGCCAGTGCCGGCGCGCGGCCCCTCCGATTCGCCAGCCGATGGCGGGTCTGATTTCCCGGCGATGATAGAATGACTTCTTCTACGGCTTTTCATTTAGAGGACTGTACAGGTGGCAAAGAGAAACAAGTCGGCGCTCAAGGCGCTTCGCCAAAACATCAAACGGCGTGAACAGAACCGGCAGCTTCGCTCGAAGCTCAGAACCGGACTCAAGGCGATGCGCAAGTCGGTCGATTCGAACGACGCCGAAGGCGCGCGGCAGAATTTTACCGAGACGCAGTCGCTGGTCGACAAGATGGCGGCGAAGGGGATGATCCATCGCAACACGGCCGCACGCTACAAGTCCCGCCTCACCGCGCGCCTCTCGAAGCCCGTCGTCACCAAGTAAGAAAGCGAGAAAAGGGGACTGTCCCCTTTTTATTGTTCACTGGCGCGTCAGTTTCTGACGACTGCTGGCGATCCTTGTATGCCGCCGAGTGGGTCATCGTCGCGAGCACAATTCGATCACGAGGCGCTCGAGAACGAAACGAGGCTCGCCCATCGATGACTTGATGGCGAGATCGGCCTCGAAGACAGCATTGAGTCCGGCGGTCGCGCGTTCGTCGGATTTCAGCCGTCCGACCGCCGCCCGGATCTGGCCGAGAACCATGACGGGCGGCATCCCTTCGTCGATCAGCACGCCGATCTCTCGCAGCGCGTCGGCCGGCCTGCCGTTCCAGATGGCTTTGCCGAGCGCGAACTCCTCAGAGGACTCGGACTGCGGCATCACGAGATCCTTGACGTGTCGCGTCGTGACCACCTTGTCGCCGGAGGCGTACAGCACAAGCTTCTCAACCTCCGCCCGAAGGCGGCCGAAATTCAGGCCTGTCGCTTCGACCAGAAGCGAGCTTGCCCTCGGCTCGATGGTCAGACGATCCTGCTCGAGCCGTTTTTGAATCCACCGATTCGCCTCCGCGGCCGTCTCGAGCGATCCGGCGTTCACGCCTTGCGCGTGCTTTCGCAGAATCTTGACAAGGCGCCGGTTCCCGTCCAGCGGTCCCGCGACAAACACCAGCGTGGTCAACGGCTCAGGCGACTCGAAATACTGCTCGAGCTCCTCGGCCGGTGACACGCTCTTCCTGCGCTTTTTGTCGGCGTCGGCAGCCAGCGGCAATTCCGGTTCGTCATCTCTCGACCGGCGAGGCGACAACAGGCGATCCGCCTCGTGGACGATCAAGACGCGCCGCGGTGACATCATCGGCAACGTGCGGGCGTTGAGGAGTATTTCGCCAATCAGCTGATCGCGCGCGCCCGCTGTTGCCGCTTCGTTGGCGTAGAAACTCTGAACGTTGAACGCTTGTAAGCCCTCGTCCACAACGGCAGCGAATTCGAGCGCCAGATCGTGGCGCGAGTGAAGATCGTCACCCTCGATGAGATAAAGAGGCCCTGTCTCGCCGGATTTGATCTGTTTACGGACGTCAGCGGCCTTCATGGATTCGGGTTCCATGTAGTGGTGCGGCTGTAGCCGCGCCCCAGGGCGCACCTGAAGGCCGCCACTACATCCACATAAGTCCCCTCTGTGGCACCTGGGGAATCCGTCAGAACGCCTCGAGGATTGCCTGGACGACGCTGCGCGCGAAGTCGGTGGATAGTCGATCGATTGCCACGCGCTCCTGATCGAGAAATGCGGCGCCCGCGAGCGCAATGCTGGTTCGGCTCGCGAGCTCGTATTCGTCCGAAAACGACAGCGCCGGGTTCTCCCACAATGTTTTCTGCTGGCGCAGGTCGTCGAATTTCACCGCCACGGAAACGGTGAAGCGATATCGGCTCGCAAGTTGCGTATCAGTGAAGCCGACGGGAGACGCCGAGATGCCCGTGATGTCTCCGCGTACGACGCCATCCGCGCCTTCTTCGGTCGGCTTGACAGAGTATCGCCCGCGGCCCTGGAACTCGACGCGTACTTTTTCGGTGAACAACTGCTCGAGCCCCACGTATTGGGTGCGATTGAGAAACAGGGGCACCGCAATGAGCCGGATATAGCTTGGGAGAAACGATCCGCGCCCCGCCAGCGAGTAGCCACAGGCCGCGCTCACCGCGCTTCCGCCAAGGGCAACCAGCAGCTCCCGGCGTGTCATCACGCCGCAACCACGCTGACGAGCCGTCCACGCGCAATCACGACTTTTCGCACGGTCTTGCCCGCGATGTGTGCCTTGACGGCTGGATCCGCCAATGCAAGCCCTTCGAGCTCGGCGTCACTGGCCGCGGGCGAGACGGTCAGGCGGCTTCGCACTTTGCCGTTCACCTGCACCGGAATCACAATCTCCTCGGCTCGTGCGACATCGGCGTCGTACAGCGGCCAGCGCGCCTCCTGCAGCGTCTCGACATGCCCGTACTGCTCCCACAGCTCTTCTGCCGTGTGCGGCGCGAAGGGCGACAACATCACGATTACCGACTCGATGGCCTCGCGTGCCACGGCCGCGGCCTGCGGCGAGGGCCCGCGCTTGTCGGTGAACGCGTAGAGATCGTTCACCAGAACCATCATTGCCGAGACGGCGGTGTTGAACTGCTTGCGTGCATCCAGATCCTGCGTCACGCGCCGGATCGTGTCGTGCGTTTTCCGTCTCAGCGCCCGCTCGTCATCAGTCAACCGCGACGCGTCGATCGGTGTGCCCGTCGACTGCGACTTCCACTGCTGCGCGATGCGCCAGACGCGTCCCAGCCAACGATAGCTGCCGTCGAGGCCGGCGTCACTCCACTCGACTTCCTTCTCGGGCGGAGCAACGAACATCACGTAGAGACGCAGCGCATCGGCGCCCACCTTCTCGATCATGTTGTCCGGATCGACCACGTTGCCTTTGGACTTCGACATCACCGCGCCGTCTTTGAGCACCATCCCCTGCGTCAGGAGGTGGGCAAACGGCTCTGAGTGATTCACCATTCCCAAATCGCGGAACACGCGCGCGAAGAAGCGCGAGTAGATCAGGTGCAGAATCGCATGCTCGACGCCGCCGCTGTAGAAGTCGACCGGACACCAGTAGCCGACTTTCGCCGGATCGAACGGCAGCCTGGCGTTGTGCGCGTCGGCGAAGCGGTAGAAGTACCACGACGAATCGACGAAGGTATCCATCGTGTCCGTCTCGCGACGCGCGGGACCGCCGCACTTGGGACACGTGACGTTGACAAACTCCGCAACGTGCGCGAGCGGCGAATCTCCACGTCCCGTGAAGTGCGCCACTTTCGGCAAGGTCACGGGTAGGTCGGCCTCGGGCACCGCGACGACGCCGTCGGTCGGACAGTGGATCATCGGAATGGGCGTTCCCCAGTAGCGCTGGCGCGAGATGCCCCAGTCTTTGAGGCGATACTGGATCGTTCCTTCGCCCACGCCACGGCGCTTCGCATCCTCCGTCAGCAACTTGCGCGCTTCGTCTGAAGCAATCCCGTTCCAAGCTCCGGAGTTGAGCAGCACACCGTCGTTCGAGACAGCCTCTGTCATGCTGGCGACATGCGGCGCCACGGCGTCCTTCGGCTTCACGACCACTCGTATCTCGAGATCGTATTTCCGCGCGAACTCGTAATCGCGCTGATCGTGCGCGGGCACGCCCATCACCGCGCCTGTGCCGTACTCGCCCAGGACGAAGTTGGCCACCCAGATGGGCACCGCCTCGTTGGTAAACGGATTGATCGCGTAGTGCCCGGTGAAGAATCCTTCCTTCTCGATTTCGCCGCTCAGCCGCGCCGCACGATCCTGGGCGCGAAACTTCGCCGCCCGCGCGCGGAACTCGCGCGGCGCGTCGGACTGGTCCGCAAATCGGGACACCAGCTCGTGCTCGGGCGCCAGCAGCACGAACGTCGCGCCGAAGATCGTGTCGATGCGTGTCGTGAACACCTCGATCGAGGTTGAGGGATCATCTTTGAGCGCAAACTGCACGCGGGCGCCTTCCGATCGCCCGATCCAGTTGCGCTGCATCGTCAGCACTTTCTCGGGCCACTCCTGGAGCCGATCGATGCCGTCGAGCAAGTCGTCGGAGTATGCGGTAATCCTGAAGAACCACTGCTCGAGATCCTTCTGCGTGACCGGCGTGTCGCATCGCCAGCAGCGGCCGTCGACGACTTGCTCGTTCGCGAGCACGGTCTCGTCAGTGGGACACCAATTCACCGTCGATCGGCGGCGGTATGCGAGGCCGCGCTCGAACATCTTGACGAACAGCCACTGGTTCCAGTGGTAGTAATCGGGCAAGCACGTGGCCAGCTCGCGCTCCCAGGCGTAGCTGATGCCCAGACGCTGCAGCTGGCCTTTCATGTGCGCGATGTTGGCGAGCGTCGATGTCTCGGGATGAATGCCGCTCTTGATTGCCGCATTTTCCGCCGGCAGGCCGAACGCGTCCCAGCCGAAGGGGTGCAGCACGTTGAATCCCTGCAGCCGCTTCACCCGCGCGACGATATCGCCGATGATGTAGTTCCTGACGTGACCGACGTGGGCGTGTCCCGAGGGATACGCAAACATCTCGAGGCAATAGAACTTCCGCTTCGACGGGTCCTCCGTCACCTCGAAGGCGCGGTCGTCGGCCCAGCGCTGCTGCCACTTCCGATCGATTTCCTGTGGGCGATAGTCGGACATCTTTCCGAGTATGGAATCTTACAAGGATATCAAAGCAATGACCGCCAATACGGGGCCTGCGCGCGTTGTACTTTGCGAATCGTCTCCTCTGCCCGCCGCACGTCGCCTTCGATGTCGTCGCCTGGCGCGATCTCCCCTCGCCCCGATGCGAGCGAGGCAACCGTCTCGATACACTCCACCAGTGCGCGCATGTCGTACCCGCCTTCGCTGACGAACACCACGCGCCCTTCGCAAATTTCGTCGGCTGTGGCCAGCACGCGCGCAGTCAGTCGTCCATAGCCGGCAGTCGTCATGCGCATGCCCGCAAGCGGATCACGCTCATGCGCATCGAATCCGGCGGACACGAGCATCAACTCCGGCTTGAACTCCCGCAACACCGGCACGACGACTGTGCGATATGCCAAATCGAAATCGGCGTCGGTCGCGCCGACTTCGAGCGGCAGATTCACCGTACGGCCCCTCGCCTCGCCGGCGCCGATTTCATCGGCCGCGCCGGTTCCCGGATAAAAGGGGAACTGATGCGACGAGATGAACAGCACGTCCGGATCCGCATAAAACGTGTGTTGAGTACCATTCCCGTGGTGCACGTCGTAATCGACGATGGCGACGCGCTTCACTCCGCGGTCTCTCGCCCACCGGGCGCCGATTGCGATGTTGTTGTACAGGCAGAACCCCATCGCACGATCGTGTTCCGCGTGATGACCGGGTGGCCGAACCAGCGCGAAGGCGCGGGCACCAGTCGCTTCCAGCACGTACTCGATGCCGGTCAGCACGGCGCCTGCGGCGAGCCTCGCGACTTCGTCGGACTCAGGAGATGTAAACGTGTCGGGGTCGAGCATCGCGGTCCGGCCGCGAACGGCGCCAATGGCTGCGAT
>DASPWV010000583.1:0-5773 GCA_035637635.1 Vicinamibacterales bacterium
TCTGCGGCTATCTGCGGCTATCTGCGGCTATCTGTGTTCATCTGCGGCGGTTTTTTCTTCTACGGGCGCGCCGACGGACGTCTCGGCGGCGGCGGCAGCTTTTCCCACGGCACGGCGGCGAGGCCGTTCAGGTCGTACACCACGGCGCCGTCACGCAGTGTCAACTCGCACGTCAACTTCTGAGTGCCGTCCAGACGTCCACCAAGCTGATCGAGAAAGCCGAACTTGCCCTTGTCGAGGCGCAGCACCGCGACATCCGCTGGCGCGCCGACAGTGAGATGGCCGAGTTGTTCGAGCTTGATCTCCTTCGCCGGGTGCCAGGTCGATTTCACGATCACATCCTTCAGCGGCATGCCGAGCGCCAGGAACTTGCTCATCAGGTTCACCATGTCCTTCATCCCGGCGTTCATGCTGCCGATGTGCAGGTCGGTTGACAACGAATCCGGATAGAACCCCTCTTTGAACGCCTGGACAGCCATGGCAAACCTGAAGCTCCCACCGCCGTGGCCGATGTCGAAGATGATGCCTCTCTTCTGAGCGGCGATCATCGCCGGATTCACTTTGCCGTCGAGGAGTTCCAGTCGCCCGCCGCCAGCGTACGCGTGCGTGTAGATGTCGCCTGGCCGGAAGTACTTCTCGAAGAGCTCTTTGATCGTTCGTACGCGCGCGCTGCCGAAGTCGACCATCACCGGGATGTCGGCGATCTTGCCCGCCTCCTCCGCCTGGATGTACGGATGCCACTCCGGGCCGTTGAAGTGAGCGCTCTTGACGCCCACGATCACGCCCTTGTGCTTGAGCGCCTTTTCGCCCGTCGGCTTGCCTTCCATATCGGCCATGTTCTGCTCGATTGCGCCTCCGCCCATGCCGTTTCCGACGATGTTCAGGAACGCCGTCACCCGCGTTTTCGATTTGTCGATGATTCGGCTTTTGAAGTCGTCGAAGTTCCGCCATCCCGAGCTGCCGGCGTCGGCCACCGTCGTCGTGCAGCTCCGCAACGTGAAGCCGTCGGGCGGCACGCTCTCGAAGCCTCGGGAATAGGCCGTTCCCTCGCCCGTATAAACATGGACGTGGATGTCGACGAGGCCTGGCGTCACGTACAGGCCGGCGGCATTGACGGTCTTGGTCGCCTGCGATTCCGGGATGTTCGGCGCGACGGCGGCAATCTTGCCGTCCTTGATCGCGACATCGCGCACGGCATCGATCCCGTTTTTGCCGTCGATGAGATGGCCACCCTTGATCAGAAGATCGTAATTCGTCTGCGCGTGGCCGACGGCCGCAACGCTCAACGCCAACAACACGAATCCTGTACGTTTCATCGTCTCTCCTCCAGCGGCCCTTCCGTAAGCGCTGCGCGCGCGTACGCTTTCAGCAGGCGCTGCGCGTACGGATGCACACCGTAGGCCTACTGCAGGCCAGCCGAACACAGTGAGGCTCACCGAGCGTAGCGAGACCCGATTGTTCCCACTCGTATACAGGGAAAACTCGGGCCTGTCCATGACGCTTCTCAAAAAATGCGTTCGGTCGCGATTGATTCGCTTGCCCGGGCGATGGCCGGCAGCTATCCTCTCGCTGGGTCAACGTGTCCCGCCCCGTTCCTGCAGGAACCGCCGACGAATGGAGAGAACCCATGAAATTCACAACTGACAAGACCGCACGCCGATCCATCATCCAATCCTTCTTCGCGATGATCGCCGCGGCGGGAGCCGGCCTGTTCAACGCTGTGCACGCGCAAACGAACCAAGCCGGTTCCCCGGCGAAGCCGCCCGCGGGGCAAGCCAATAATCGCGGTCCGCTCTTTTCAGGAACCGTGACTCACGGCGGTCTCGTGTACGTCGCCGGCAAAGGGGAACACACTCCGGGAGACATCAAGGCCCACACAACGGCGGTTCTCGACAAGATCGAAGAGGACCTGAAAAAGGCTGGTTCGTCGATGGACAAGGTTCTGAAAGTGAATGTCTACCTGAACGATCTGAAGGACTACGTCGGCATGAACGAAGCGTACCGTGGGAGATTCGGCGGCACGCTTCCAGTGCGCACCACCGTTGCGTGTGCCGGCGGGATCCCGGGCGATTCCCTCGTTGAAATCGACTGCATCGCCTATGTGTGAACAAGCAGTTGCCAGTTGCCAGTTCAAAGGTGAGTTTTCAAGTTATTTCAGTTGTCAGTCGCGTAGCTCGAGGAAACTTACGACTGTCAAACTGACAACTAAACTTTGAACTGGAAACTGACAACTGGAAACTGATTTGATCCCACCTCCCTACGCTACGTCGCGAGCGGCGGCCCCGTAGGAATTCGGATCGTCGTCCGCGTCTCCGAATACGCGTGCCGCTTGGCCGTGAACTTCGCGTTCAGGTATTCACCCATGTAGACCTTGCCCGACATGGTGTTGCCCGAGAGGGTACCGGCGAAGGTGAACGTGATGTTGTCGCCCGGCTGTCGCTCGGAGCTCCGGAGCTTGACGTCGTTACCTTCGACTTCGCCGATCAAATCCCTCACGGTGAAGTCGCCACGGTGCGCGCCCTTGATCCAGTTGCCATCCTGCTCGATGAACAAGGCGTGCTGGCTCCTGCTGCTGAAGAACTCGATCTCGACGTCCCAGTGACCGGTGAGGTTCGACCCCGGCGCGGCCATGGTCGTTGTGGTCTTCGGACTACGCTTCTGAGACAGCACGCTATAGATCCGATCTGCCACCACTTTGTCGTCGCCCGGCTGCATCATCCAGGCGGTGACGGAAACCGACGTCGTCGCAGGATCGGCTTCACCGCCACGTCCGCCGCCACCGCCGCCGCCGAGCGCAATCCGTGGCTTGGTCGTGGCGAGCTCCTCTGACACTTCTTCCCCAGTGATATTCAGCTTGGCGGGGTTCCAGCTGATGGTCAATGACGGACTCCGGTTTCCCAGACCAGTGGGCTCGCGCACGGCAGTCTTCACGCCGTCAATCGTCGACATTCGCTTCGCGATGTTGTCGAGCCACGAGAGCCACGTTTGCCACTCCGCTTTATGATCGCGCTTCACCCACGCTTCGACCGCCGCCACCATGCCGAGCGTTTCTTCGCGGCCGACCTTGTTGTCGCGACCGGGACCATGGTGTGGCGCGCTCGCCTGCCATGCGGACATGAGAATGTCCTTGCGGCCCAGAAGCAACCCGGCGCACTGCGGCCCGCAGATCGCCTTGCCGCCGCTGTACGCGACGATCGTCGCGCCCTTCTCCAGATGGACACAGGGAATCGTGAGGATTTCGGCAGCCGCGTCACACAGAATGGGGATGTTCTTGGGTTGCGCAATCTTGGCGACGGCCTCCAGAGACAGCGGATTCGACGGCTGACCGCCGGACGTGATGTAAATCATCGCGGTCCGCGGGTTGATCGCGCGCTCGAGCTCCTCGGGCGTGTCGACGGTAATCACGGTTACGCCGATGTTCCGGACCGCGTGGTCGTACACGTTGCGCGAGGATCGCGGGATGATGATCTCGGTCTTCTCGAAGCCGGTGAGATCCGGGATGCGTACGAGCTTCTCGGGATTGCCGCCGGTCACACACGCCGCCGTCACGTGCTTGAGACCCGCGGCGCATCCCGCGGAGACCATACCCCACTCGGCGCCGGTGAGCTCGGCGAGCCGTTGTCCGACGGCATCGGCCAGTTCGTCCATCTGCACGTAGTATTTGGATGCCGCGTCCATCGCAGCCCGCACTTCCGGACGCTCGACGGAGCCACCAATGATGGTGAATGTGCCGTGACAATTGATGATCGGTTCGACGCCGATCGACTGATAAATCTGCGGGCCTGGCGTGAGCGGCCCCATCGCCGCTTCGGCGTTTACGGCGCCCTCCGCCCGCGCCCGTACACCGCCGAAAAGTACCGGCAATGCGAGGACGTTCCCAATGCGGAACAGTTCACGTCGCGTGACGCCGGTGGGCGCCATCTCCAGACCGTCTTCGTTTTCCGAAAAGTCGTCGTGCGGTTGGTCAGACATAGCGTCTCCTTACTTCGGCGGGTGTCGAGAGAATACCGACCGCACGCGTGCGCGGCAAGAGAAATGGTCGATGATCGCCTGACCAGTAATGTTATTGCCGCACGCCGTGTGCGCTTGTATCATGCGCTCGATTGCCCGAACGGGCTGCACGCTGGGAGGCAGATATGTCGACACGTCAGATTTCTCGGGTGAGGCCGATTGCTGCAATCGGCCGGTTCGCGTCGGCGCTGCTCGTTCTTGTCGCGACGTTTCTCTATGCGCAGCCTGCATCCGCTCAACTCTTTCAGTGGACGCCTGAGCAATTGAAGAAATACACAGCCAAGAATCCCTACGAGCGATTCCCCGATGGCCGGCCTAAGGTGCCCGATGAGATGCTGACCAGACTGAAGGTGCTCATCGCCGAGGAAGTGCAAGCGGCGCTGCCCAGCCGCGACTTCCCGAACCAGTTCGTGTCTCGCGACGGCTGGAGAGTGCTGCAGCCGGATCAGAAAATGGTGGGGCGGGTGTTTACGGTCCAGTTCATGCCGGCACGGGGCGACGTCGCAGACGTGGACGAAGCCGACGCGAAGGCGAAAGGCACGACGGCCGCCCGAAACCAGACGGCGATTGACATGCTGCAGCCAGGCGACGTGATCGTGGCCGACGTCTTCGGGGCGAACTGGAATTTCGTGGGCAACAAGCTCGCTCACTACATCCAGACCACCACGAAAAACGGCATGATCGTCGACGGCGGCGTCTACTGGATCGATCGCATCGCCGAAACGGGGATGCAGGCGTATTTCAAGAACTCGTTGCCGACGCAAGGCATGCGCGTGATCGTGACGGGCATCAACATCCCGGTGCGAATCGGCAACGCCCTGGTCATGCCGGGTGATGTGGTTCTGGCCGACCGCGAAGGGATGTGGTTCATTCCGCCGCACATGGTCAAGGAGGTCGTCGAATCGGGCGAGATGTCGAAGGCGCGCGACGACTGGAGCCTGATGATGCTCGGGACTGGAAAGTACACCTCGCGCCAGATTTATGGACCACTGACGCCGGAGCTGCAGAAGGAGCGCGACGACTACGTCTTCAAGAAGACCGGCCGAAGGCCGCAGCCGCCGCGCAGCCAGTAATCCGAGAGCTCGCCCGCATCGCTCATCACGCGGCACTCGCGAGCCGTCATGCAGACAATGGAGAGCGCGGCGTGCCGCCGCGCCTCCTCTGCCCGATGGCATTTCTCACCTATTTCCACGGACTTCTCGGGATGCGATAGAGTGGCCGGCTTGCGGGTTGTAGTCAGCCGGGCCGGCGTCGCATTCTGGCTCTGCGTACTTTCGCTTCGTTCGAACGCAGCCGTCGCACCCGGCGGCTTGCTGCGATTTGAAGCGAGCGAGGAAGCCATGGGGTCCAGCTTCTCGCTCGTGCTGTACGGCACCGACCGCAGCAAGCTGGAGACCACCGCCGATGCGGCGCTCGACGAAGTTCACCGCCTCGATCGAATGCTCTCGAACTATCGCCCTGCCAGCGAGTGGAGCGAGATCAACCGCGATGCCGCGCAGCGGCCGGTTCGGCTGTCGCCGGAGTTGTTCGATCTGCTGGCGGCGTGTCTGAAATACAGCGCGGAGAGCGACGGTGCATTCGACATCACCGTCGGTCCGCTGATGAAAGTCTGGGGGTTCATGAAGGGTGAGGGGCTGCTGCCCCGACGCGCTGAAGTGACCGATGCTCTCGAACGTGTCGGCTATCGACACGTACGTTTGGACGCGGTGTCCCGCACGGTCCAATTCGATCGTCCTGGCGTGGAGCTCGATCCCGGCGGCAT
>DASPWV010000584.1:0-5260 GCA_035637635.1 Vicinamibacterales bacterium
TGGCGAGAAAGGCAATCGTCGACTTGCCGACTCCGCTCGTTCCGACAATCGCGAGCGACTCGCCCGGTTCCACCTGAAACGTCACTTCGTCGAGCACACGCGCCTCGCGATCCGTCGCCAGCGTCACCCGATCAAACGCAAGCTCACCTCGTGCCGCGGGGAGCGGCCGGGCATCCGCCGCTTCCTTGACATCGATCGGCGCATCGAGCAGTTGCAGGACGCGGCGCCACGAGACGCGCGCCGTCGCGAGGCTTGCATACAGCCCCATGAGCGCCTGCGCCGGCGCGAAGACCCGCATTTGGTAAGCGAGAAACGCGCCGAACGTTCCCAGCGTGATCGTGCCGTTCACGACGCGCGAACCGCCATACAGAAAGACCACCGCCGATCCAATCGACAGGAGCACGCCCGGTAGACCGCCCGCGAAGTACGTCACGCGCTGCATGCCCATGACGGCACTGATGAACGCGTCGTTCAATCGTTTGAATCGCCGGCTCTCGCGCTGCTGCGCGTTGGAGGTCACGATCAGTGTGGCGGCCTGCAGCGTCTCGATCAGAAAGCTGCCGATGTCGGCGCTTCGCTGCCGCAGGTCGGCGACCCGGTTCTCGAGTCTCCGCCGGTAATGCACGAGCGCCCACAGGCTCAACGGCATCGTCGCGAGCGCGACAAGCGACAAGCGCCAATCCAGCCAGATCATCATCACCAGGCTGCCTGTGAGAAACAGGACGTTGCCAACCCACGCAAGCGTCGCTTCGGCGGCCACGCGCTGAATTTCGCTGATGTCGTTGTTCAAGCGGGCGACGATGTCGCCGAGGCGCGTGCGTGCGTAAAACCGCGGTGAGAGGCGCTGCAGGTGCTCGTACAGCGCCAGACGCATATCGAAGAGGATTTCGGCAGACACGCGCGTGTAGCGCAGACCGCTCGCGACGTTCAGCACGAAGCTGAAGACGCCGAGCGCCGCGAACCACAAGACGATTTGCCGGAGCGCAGTCAGGTTGCGTCCGACGAGCGCCTCGTCGATCAGGTTTTTCGAGAGGTATGGAATCGCGAGGCTGGTCGCCGTGCTGAGGAGGCTGATGGCGACGACCAGCAGCAGTCGTCGCCCGTACGGCAGCAGATAGCGGAAAGCACGGCGGAGGTCGACGTCGCCGGACCCGTCGGTCACCTCCGCATTGTAATTGTCGGGAGTGCCTTATCGCGTGGCGCTCGCGGCCTTGAGCTCCATCTCTTTCTGGCCACGCAGAATCGAGCACCAGTCCTTGTGCTCGGCCACGGGCATGCCGCACTCGACACAGATGCGCACCCGCGTGGGCTGTTCGCTGGACTTGCCGCCAAACAGTTTTTTCAGAATAGACACGAGACCTCCGCCGGAGAATGGTTCCTACGTCGATACGTTAGACGGAACGGAAAGGTTCCGGGTTGGGACGGCTGCGCGGTGCTTCGCACCGTAGGCGCGCCGCTGCGCTGCGCGTAGGCTTTCAGTCGCGCGCTTCGCGTAGGAACTCTTGGCGAAGGCCTACCTCGCGGAGCGAGGCCCACCCCAGGCCGACCGAACGGAGTGAGGCCTACTGCGCCGTCGTGTTTCGGACCGTTTTCGGAAGAATGAAGAGGTTTGTCGTCTGGTCCGCGTCCATTTGGATCGTTCGCAGGTACTTGTACGTCGCGGCTTCGTAGACATCAATCGTCGCGCCGGCCTGGAAGATGTAGAGCAGCTTGCCATTCGATGAGACCCTGAGCGCCATCCGCGGCCGGCCGGCAAACTCCGTGCGGCTGAGCAGCTTCTTCTTCTCCAAGTCGAACGCCCAGAATTCGTAGCGGCCGATCTGCTGCAGGAGGCCGTAGCCCCGCTTCCGATCGGGCGCCATGGCGAAGCTCACGCCCTCAGCCGGACCGATCGGGCTGAAATCGATCGTCTTCGCCACCAGATTGACGCGGCCGATGCCCATGATGCGGCGGTTCTGCACGGGATCCTGAATGGTAAACAGACCCGTGAAGAAGCCGGGATCGTCGTTGATGTCGTCAACGGGGCCAAAACTGATGCGTCCGAGACCCGATTCGATGGGCCGGCTGATCGGCCAGGTGTCGACCTCGGTGAAGTTCTCGGTCTCGAGGATCAGGATGTCGTCGCCGAAGAAGTAGAGGAGCTTTCCATCCGGCGAAAACCGGATGTTGATGTTCTCTCGCTCCTCGCCGCGCGGCCATGGGATCGAGCGCGTGACGCGCTTCTCACGCAGATCGTAGAGTTGGAGCGCGATGTCGCTGATCTGCCATCGATCCACCAGCTTGGTGGCCGTGCGCGACAACAGAATCATGAAGCGCTCGAGCGGATCGACCTGCATGCCGCGGATGCGCGTCTTCTTGTCGCCTTCGCTGAGGGTAAAGGTGCTGAGCGTGCTGCGCGACGCGATGTCGACCGCTTCGATCTTCTCGAGCGTCGAGTCCAGGACGTAAAAATGCTGGCGGCTTTGTGACAGCAGCAACTGTCGCGGAATGCCGGTCTGCAGCTTGATCTCGCCAATGCGCTGCTCCGTGGCCTCGTCGTAAATCTGTACGTTCCCGGCATACGTGCCGATGTAGAAGAGACTGTCGCCGCCGCTGAGCGTCAGGCCTTTGCCAAAGCGCTGCGCGGCGAGGCTGATGGGAATGAGAGCGACGATTGCGGTGACGATCAGCAGCTTACGCATAGCACCTTGGAACCTCGTTCCTGAAACCTGACACCTGATGCCGCGGCCACTTCGCGGACCTGAAGGTCCGCGCTACACGAGGCCGAGCGATTACTTCTTGTCTGGAAACACCAAATCGATCTTGCGCCAGTCCTTCTGCGCCGCGGCGCACTTGGCCGTCCAGTCAGGCGCGTGATTCAACTGGTCGGGTACCTGTGCGGGCCAGAAGCAACCCATGTGGCAGTCGAACAAATCGCGTTCGACCGGTTGGCAAAGACCGGCGGTCCCACCGTTGCGATCGGCTTCCCAGCCCGGCGAAAACACGAGCGAGCAGCCAACGGGGATGTGCGGCGGATCGGGCTGCTGTGGCGGCCCGCCACCCGGTTGCTGGAGCGCAACGACGTCCACCTTCGCCGAAGCTACGGCGGACAAGTCCGCGATCGCTAAAGCTTCGGCGGACAAGTCCTTGGTGACCTGTTCCATGCGCGCCGCTTTGACGTTGATGGCTTTGAGATGATTCATGACGCTCTCCGGCGGGGCGAAAGCCCCGCCACTACACTGGCCGCTCTGGGCTAAAGCCCCGCCATTACACGGGGCTGCTCTAAAACGGCCGCCGCCGCTACATCCTCGTCGTCGAACTGTCTGAGAAAACCCGGATTCTTCACCGCAATCTCGCCGTAGATTTCCAGACAGGTATGCGTCCAGCCGCGAATCCACTCGCAGTAATGCAGATTCGGCCGTGCGGTCGATCCGTAGCGCGTGTTGGCCTCGTGATAGCAGCCGCCGGCGCAGATCGGTCGCGCCCAGCAGGTCTGACAATCGGTCTTGTGCGATACGTGGTGGGACTCGAGAAATTCCTGCTGCCGCTCGCGGTCGACGCCGTCGAACACGGTGCCAAACCGATGCGCCTCGGATCCCGCGAAGCGGTGGCAGAGCGCGACGTCTCCATCCGTCGCGACGCCCATCAAGCCGAGGCCGGCGCCGCATGGATACGCCTTCGCGTGGCCTTGATGAATCTCCTGCAGCGTTTCGCGAACGTTGGAGAACCCGTGATGGCGGTTTTCCAATGACGCCTGGAGATAGTCATGCGCCAAGGCGCGGAACTGACCGAGCAGCTCGTCGAAGCCGCCATCGGCAATCGCATAGTCGCGGGCCGGCGCCGTCGTGACGGGCGCAAATCCCACCTCCCAGAAGCCGATTTCGTCGGTCAGGTGACGGTAGATGCGCGTGACGTCGAGCGTTTGCTTCGTGAGCGTCACGCGAGCGCCAATGGGCCGCGTGCGATGCCGCGCGAGCAGCGCCTTGATTTTCGGCGCCGCGATGTCGTAGCTGCCCGATCCGTTCTTGAAGACGCGAAACCTGTTCTGCAGATCCTCCGGCCCATCGATCGATATCGTGACGCCGATGCGGTTGTCGGCAAGAAAATCGATGACGTCGGGACGGAGCAGCGTCGCGTTGGTCGTCAGGCTGAAATCGACCTCTTTGCCGAGCTCCGCGGCGCGTGCGCGCGCGTAGGCCACGGTCGACTTCAGCACGGGAAAGTTCATCAACGTTTCGCCACCGAAGAACGTGATGTGCGCAGCGCGGCTTTCACCCGACTCCTTCAGCGCAAACTCGACGCTTGCGCGCGCGGTTTCCGCAGACATGAACTTCGGCTGCTTTCCGTTTTCCGTATCGACGATCTTGTCTTCACCGTACTCGTAGCAGTAGGTGCAGGCCAGATTGCACTGGTTCGTCACATTGACGACGAGCGTCTGCAGCGGGACGGGCTTGAGCGGCAGGATTTTCGGCGTGCGTTCGGGCCGCGCGACGTCGCCAATAGCACGCACGCGGCGCAGTTCGGCAATCGTGCCGGTCACTTCATCTTCGCCGAAGCGCGGGGCGAGCTCGCGGAGGAGGGTGTCGCTCTCGCGCGGCGTCGTTCGCAGCTCCTCGATGAGCGCAGACGAGCAGTCGTCGAGCGCGAAGACCGCGGCGCTCGGTACGAGGTACAGAAACTGCTGCCCTCCAGCTTCGAAAGAATGAAATTCGCGCAGCGCTATCTGCATCGCCGCACTCGACGAACCGGACGATGCCACCGAGGCTCAGAGGCACAGAGAACACTTCGTACGAGAACTGTCCCCAAACATTTCTCGGTGACTCTGTGTCTCTGTGGCCCGTACGGGATCATCGTCGCTCCTTCAGTGCTTGCTTGGTTGTTCCACCGGCTCCCACCGCATATACAACGGGACGCTGACGAGCAGATGCGCGCGTGCCCGCAAGGGCTTTGCCGCTTTGTTATCCGCGGCTTGCGGTGTGTACGTCGCCACTACGTACACGTCCCCAACATTGTTCCTGCTCCCCCGTCGCGCGGGATTCGGTCCGTCCACGTTCGGTGTGAAACGGCCGGTGGTCTTGTCGATGTCGCCGACAAACTGCACATCATCATCGTCATACGTCGCCGCAAATTCTTCGAGCGCCCATGTGGCGTCGACCAGCCCGAGGTCCACATCGTCCGGCGTATCGGCGCGGTCGTCGGCACCGTTGTCAAACGCGTGTGCTTCGAATTGCGCGAGGCCTTTCGGGAAGTTCCCTCCGCCCACGCGAGCCATAGCCCAGGA
>DASPWV010000585.1:0-3835 GCA_035637635.1 Vicinamibacterales bacterium
GCCGCCGCCGACGCGAGATTGCAGATCTGCAAGCGTCTTCCCAAACCGTGCAGCCGCTTCCAGCACCGATGACGGTGCGGGCGAGAGCTGCTTCAACTGATTCTCGAGCCGCGTGATCTGCTCGCGGACGTTGCGAAGACCATCTGCCGCACGCGCGAGGTCCGCCTGAAGTCGAAGCGTATCGGTTAGAAACGTGAACCGCGATTGTCGCTCCGCGTCGGTCAGCGGAAATGCCGCATCCGGTTCGACTCGCACTTGTGTGGCGGATTCTCGGTTCTCCGTTTTCAGGCTCACCTGATAAACGCCGGGAAGCACGAACGGCCCGTGAGCGCCGGTCAATCCAGGCGGGACGCCGCTTCGGAGATCCCACACAACACGATTCAAGCCGGCGTTCGCCGTCCCTTGAAGCTCGCGCACGACGGTCCCGGACGCATCCTTCACCGCGACGGCTGCCGGCGTCTTCGATCCCGTTTTTACGTAGTACGTCAGCACGGCTCCCGCCGGCGGATTTGGCGCCGCAAACACACGCTGCGCGCTGTAGCTCTCGTGCTTCCAGCGCTGAATGATCTGTGCGGGCCGCGGCGTGAACAGATGCACGTCCTCAGCAGCGATCTGCGAGGTGAAGCTGCTCAAGGCGGAAATATCATCAAGTACGTAAAACGATCTTCCGTGAGTGGCGACGACGAGATCGTTGTCGCGCGGGTGAATAACCAGATCGTCGACCGGCACGGTTGGAAAGCGGTGCGTGAACCGCGTAAACGTCGATCCTCCGTCCAGTGAAAAGAACAGTCCCGTCTCCGTGCCCACGAACAGCACGCGCGGGTTTTGCGGATGCTCCTTGACGACATTGACCCAGCCGAGTTTCGGCAGCGCACCCGAGAGCGTCTTCCACGTCTGGCCCGAGTCGTTCGACACGCACAGATACGGCGCAAAGTCATCATCCTGGTGACGGTCGATTGCCACGTAAACGGTTCCCGCAGCGCGACTCGAAGGCTCCACGCGGCTGATTCGCCCCTTCCGCGGCGGACCAGGCACTCGTTCGGTGACGTTGACCCACGTCGCTCCGCCGTCGCGCGACATCTGAACGAGACCATCATCTGTACCGGCCCAGAGCAGACCCGCTTGAAGAGGTGATTCGGCGAGAGTTGTGATCGTGCTCCAGGCCGCAACGCCGTCGTTGCGCGCCAGGGTCTCGTCGGGCTTGGCGCCCATGATGCTGAACGCGTTCCGATCCTCTGCGCGCGTGATATCCGGACCAGCGGTCCACGTATCACCGCGATCGCTGGATCGGAAGACGCGGTTGCCTCCGAAGAACAACGTGTTTGGCGCATGGCGCGAGACCACCACCGGCGAGGTCCAGTTGAATCGGTACGGCGGTTCGCCGGGCGGCGCGACCGGCCGAATGGCCTTTCGATCGCCCGTGGGCCGGTAGAAGCGAGAGAGCGTCCCGTCCTGTGACTCGGTGTAGATCGTATTCGGATCCTTCGGATCGACCTGCGCGTACATGCCGTCGCCGGTGTTGATCTGGACCCAATCGTCGTTCAGGATGCCCAGAAAATGCCGCGTGGCGCTCGGTCCGCCGAAGGAATGCGTGTCCTGCAGGCCACCGTAAACGTTGTACGGCGTCTGCATGTCTACGCTCAGGCCGTAGAACTGTCCGAGCGGGATGTTGTTGATCTTGTCCCACGTCACCGTTCCGTCGAACGAGAAATAGAGCCCGCCGTCGTTGCCGAGAATCAGATGCTTTGGATTCTTCGGATCGATCCAGAGCGCATGATGATCTCCATGCACGCCAAGGTCGTACGTCGGACTCATCGCTTCGTTGGCGCCGGCGCGGCCGCTCACAGGATCCGCAAAGCTCCGGCCTCCATCTGCGGAAACGAAGAGGGATGACCCGAGGATGTAAATACGACGATCCGTGGTCGGGTCGATATAGATCTTGCTGTAGTACATCGGGCGGGGATTGACGTCGCTCATCTTGCGCCACGTCTCCCCGGCGTCGTCCGATCGATAGGTGCCGCCTTGCTGGCGGTGTTCGATCGTGGCGTAGACGACGCGCGGGTTTGCTTTCCAGATTGCCAGGCCAATACGGCCAATCGTCCCCTCAGGCAGACCCCGCATCAGCTTCATCCAGGTTCGACCGCCGTCGATAGTTTTGTAGAGTCCACTGCCAGGCCCGCCGCCGTTGAATCCCCAGGGAGCCCGCCGGCGCTGGTACGCCGCTCCGTACAGCACGTTGTGATCGCTCGGATCGATCACGAGGTCGACGAACCCGGTGTCTTGATCGATGAACTTCACCTTGGACCACGTGCGGCCGCCATCGGTCGTCTTGAACACGCCGCGATCGGCGTTTGTTCCCCAGAGATGTCCAAGAGCCGCGACATAGACGATGTCCGGATCGATCGGGTCGATCACAACCGCGCCGATGTGATGCGTGTCCTCCAGTCCCATGTGCGTCCAGGTGCGGCCTCCGTCGACCGATTTGTAAACGCCGTTTCCAAACGTGGAGCTCTGACGGTTGTTGGCTTCACCGGTGCCTACCCAGACAATGTCCTGATTCGATGGCGCAAGCGCGATATCGCCGATGGATGATGTCTCTTGCCGATCGAAGAGCGGCGTCCACGTGGTGCCTGCGTTCGTGGTCTTCCAGAGACCTCCCGAAGCGGCACCGATGTAGATGGTGGAGGTATCACGCTCATCTACCGCGACGTCATCGATGCGCCCGCCCATGACAGCAGGTCCAATCGACCGCCATTCGAGTTGCGCGAGCGCGGATTCTTCGAGGCGCTGCGCCCGGGGCGCAGAAGCGGCCGCGACGAATGCCAGAACGGCGGTGGTCAGCCAGCGAGCGCGAATGCGAGTCATCAAGCCAGACTCTACGAAGCGCGGCCATGCGCGTCAATCCTCATGTGCGACGCGCGCGCAATTCGGGTATAAAGCACTCTGCGAGTGTCTATGAGGAGCCTTTGGAATACCGTCTTTCTGATCGTCTCGTGCGGGATCGTGGTGACGGCGCAGACGCCGCAACCGCAGCAACCGCGGGGGCAGATGCCGGATCTCGGACGCCCGACAAAGCACGACGATCCTTTGCCGCTGTTCGATTTCGACGCGTATTTTCCTGGGAAGTGGACCTTTGAGTGGGATGTGCCCGACAGCCCAATCGGACCCGGTGGTCGAATTGAAGGCGCCACGACCTACAAGAGAATCAAAGACAGCGTGTACGAGGCAGTGACGACGGCGACTGGTCCGTCGGGCCCCTTCACGATCAAGGAGACTATCAAGTACGACCGCGAGCAGAAGAAACTCTGGCGCGACGTTACCGACAGCCGCGGCTTCTCGTACACGCAGACCGGACCGATCGGGGGAGATTTGGGCGGTTTCTACAACGTGTTCTTCGAGAGCACGCCGTTTCAGGCAGGAGGCAAGTCTGTTCGCCTCAAGCACAACATGCGGTTGGGATCGCCCCTCGCGTATCGAGTGGCCACCTCGGTGTCGGTTGACGGTGGTCCTTATTCGAATTTGGGTAATCCGTGGTGGCGGAAAGAACCGTGAAGGGTCGTTTCGGGGTTCCATGTTCGAAGTGCGAGGTTCGTTGTTCGAGGTTCATTGCTCGAACCCTGAGAGGTCCGAATATGCGTCGCGCATTTCTTCTATCTTTCTTCGCCTGCACGTTCACAGCCGTCAGTGTCATCACGCACGCGCAGGGCGATGGCGGCTACCGGCTGGTGCCCAACTGGCCCAAGCTGCCGCCCGGCATGTACTTCGGTTTGAAGGAGCCGCCTCCGCCGCCGGCGGAACGTGAAGCGCAAGCCGCCGCGCGGCGCGCGCGCGGGAG
>DASPWV010000586.1:0-7866 GCA_035637635.1 Vicinamibacterales bacterium
GGTTCGCGAAGTGAATCGGCGCGGCTGGCGCGCCTCGACGCATGCGGTCGGCGATGCGGCCATCGATCTCGTGCTGAAGGCTTACGAAGCGGCCAACGCTGATCGATCGCTCGCCGGCCGCCGCTGGACCATCGAGCATGCCTTCATCGGCCGTCCGGACCATTTGCAGCGTTTCAAAGCGCTCGACATCGCGGTGTCGGTGCAAAACCATCTCTATCTCGCCGGCCCAAGTCTCCTGAAGTACTGGGGCGCCGAACGTGCGGCGTTGACGACGCCGGTGCGCCGGTATCTCGATGCAGGACTGCTGGTGTCGTCGGGCACGGATTCGCCGGTTGTCCCCTATCCGCCGCTGTGGACGATCTATCACTTCGTCACACGCGACACGATGACGGGCGGCGTCATGGGAAAAGATCAGCGCATCTCGCGTGAGGAGGCGTTGCGGCTCGCCACGATCAACAATGCGCGGCTGATGGGCGACGAACGCAGCAAAGGCTCCATCGAGCCCGGCAAGCTTGCTGACCTCGTCGTGTTGTCGGAAGACATCCTCACATGTCCTGAGGTTAAGATTCGCGACGCCGAGGTGTTGATGACGATGGTGGGTGGCCGAACCGTACATAGAGCGCGGACCTTTTAGTACCGCGAACGGGTAACCATGAGACGACGAACGCTGTTACAGCTCCTGCTCTCGCTGGCCGCCGCGCTCCCTGCACGCATCAAATTGTGGGCACAAGCGCCACTGCTGAGCGAGGCAGACAAAGGACGAATTCGACGCGTTGCAGAGATTGTGCTGCCCCGCGAGCTGGGCGACGACGGTCGCGAACGTGTGGTCGCCGCGTTCTTTCGCTGGCTGCAGGAGTACAGAGCCGGAGCTGAGATGGATCACGGCTATGGCTTTACCCGCCTTCGAAAGACCGGTCCATCGCCGGCCGACAAGTATCCGTCGCAACTCGATGCCCTGTATGCGCGCGCACAGGCGAGCGGAGGCCTTGCGGCCATGACCGAAGACGCCCGCCGCGCCGCCATCGAAGCCGCGGTGGTCGAGGCAAAGGTCGAACGACTCCCCGCGCGGCCGGATGGCGGGCACATCACGACCGACCTCATGGCTTTCTATTTCAACAGCGTCGAAGCGACCGATCTGGCGTATCACGCCGCGATTGGCCGCGACCTCTGTCGCGGTCTTGACGGATCTGAGAATCGTCCGAGTACTCTGCCGACAGGAGTGCGGTGATGCCGGTCTTCGAATCAGACATTTGTGTGATTGGCGGCGGCATCTCCGCAGCGCTCCTCGCGCAGAGAGTCAGCGAGCTCAAACCCGGACGGTCGATCGTCGTCGTCGAGGCGGGCGATCGATTGTTCGACACGGAGAAGCGCCGGCAGGATCGGGTGCGATCGCTCAACTACGGCGAAAACCCCTGGCCCGGGGACTTCGTGGAGGATCAGGCCGCGGCCGGCATCATTTCGCGGACCATGGCGGTGGGTGGATCCGCATTGCATTGGGGCGGCGTCTGCAATCGCTTTTCCGCAGAAGATCTCCGATTGAAGTCGATGTACGGCCTTGCAACGGATTGGGCGATTGGTTGGGACGAGCTCGAACGCTTCTACTGCGATGCCGAACGCGTCATCGGCGTTTCGGGTGAGCCGAGTCCGCTGCCGCAGGATCGGCGCTCCGAACCGTATCCGATGCCACCGATGGTGCTCTCGTGGAACCTGCGGCAGCTGAAAGAGTGGGCTGAGAAAAGCGGGATCGCGTTCTGGTCGACGCCGCAGGCGAAGAACACCGTGCCGTACGATGGCCGCAGCGACTGCAAACGCTGCAATACCTGCGAGATCTGCCCAACCGGTGCACGCTACTCGCCCGACTACACGTTCAAGCGGCTGCTCGCGTCAAAGGCGATATCGCTGCACGATCGCACGCTCGTGCGGCGCCTCGTGCCGGCCGACGCCGGCGGCAAAACACCGCGGATCGTCAGCGCACAAGCCGTTCATCGCGACCGGCCCGACGATCCTGTGGAATATCGCGCGCGCCTCTTCGTGGTCGCGGCTGGCTACTGCTGGAGCCCGCACTTGCTGCTGTCTTCGAGCTCCTCGCGGTTTCCAACTGGTCTCGCGAACGGTTCGGGACTCGTCGGGCGCTACATGGCGGGGCATTCCTTCATTTCGGCGCAGATCGAGCTCGATGCTGAGATCTATCCCGGCATGAACGAACAACACAGCCTCATCTCGCGGGAGTTCTTTCGCTGCGCGACTGACAGGCCCTTCGTGCGGCACGATCTGCGGGTGTGGGAAAGTAGCGCCGGGCGAGCGCCGCGACTCAAGGACGATCGGGGACGCATTCTGCTGGGCGATTCGGTGCTTGCCGACTGGCGCGGACGGACGAAGCGCGGCACGGCGCGCGTGCGTGCTTACTACGATGTCCATCCGTCGATTGACAGCACATTGACGCTGGATCGCACGACGACCAATCGATTGGGCGACCCGCTTCCGAGGATCACGCACAACCTCGACGACGCGACGGTGGCGCGATTGCCTGAGACGAAACGCCACATCCTCGACGTCTTCAATCGGCTTGCGCGCGCGAACAACGGAAAGGTTCTGTCGACGAGCGAAGGGACGTACCTCGACCACCCTGCCGGCGGCTGCCGGATGGGCACGCGCGCCGGCGACAGCGTCTGCGACAGTTTCGGGCGCACCCACGATCACGAGAATCTGTTCGTCGTCGGATCGCCGACTCTGCCGACGGCGGGATGTACGAATGGCACGTTGACGTTTGCCGCCGTCACGCTGCGCTCCGCGCGGGCGGTGGCCGACGCGTTGTAGGAGGACACGATGCGAATCTCCACTCTGCCTGCGATCCTCGTCGGTGTGCTGGCGCTTCTCGCGCCGCTGAGAGCGCAACAGGCCGGCAATCCGCTGCCCGGGACGAAGCTCAGTCTCGAAGATCTTCGAAAGCAGATGTTTCATGTCAGCGCGGGCAAGCGCCTGAGGCCCACGTCGTGGCCCGGCGGCGCACGCGTCGCGGTCTCTTTCTCGTTCGACGTCGATAACGCCACGCCGACGTTGTCACAAGGCGTTCTCGACTACGAGGTCATCTCGCGCGGCGAGTACGGCGCGGTCGACGGCGTGCCCCGGATCCTGAGGCTGCTCGACAAGCACCAGTTGCCCGCATCGTTCTTCATCCCCGCGGTCAGCGCAGCGCTGCACCCGCAGATGATCAAAGACATTCAGTCGAAGGGCCGTCACGAAATCGGCATTCACGGGTGGATCCACGAACGGCTGCCAGTGCTCAACGACGAGCGCGAGGAACAGCGTCTGCTGACGCAGTCGATCGAGTACCTCACGAAAGCGATGGGCAAGCGTCCGGTCGGCTATCGGGCGCCGTCCTGGCAATTCAGCTTCTGGACGATGAAGCAGGTGAAGGATGCGGGATTTCTCTACGACAGCAGCTTGATGGCGAGCGACGATGCGTATGAGCTGCTGCTCGACGGACAACCCACAGGCATCATCGAGCTGCCGATCGAGCGCATCCTCGACGACTTCCCGTATTTCGGCGGCGGCGCGAATGGATCGAATCCGTCGCAGCAGGATGTCTTCGATATTTTCCAGGCGGAGTTCGACACGGCCTACGACGAGCGCGGCCTGTTCATCCTCACCATGCATCCGCACATTACAGGCCACCGCTCGCGCGTGGCGCTGCTCGACAAGCTGATTCAGCACATGAAATCGAAGCCCGGCGTTTGGTTCGCGACGCACGAGGAGATTGCGCGGCACGTCAAGCCGCTGCTGTCGTCGACGAGCAGCCAGTAATCAGGCCTCGTGGTGGGCGCTGCGGGGGCCCTGCAGGTGGTAGCCACGCGTGGCACGCGCACAACGCAGGGCGCGGCTTTACCACGGCGGGATGCGGAACGGAACCCGGACTACTCGTCCGGTCCCGCTCCGCGTGCGTTGGAACGCGCGGACAAACCCGCGTCGCGCCCCGGAAAACTTCGCCTCCGGCCGTGACGGTCACCACCAGCAGGATCACTCGCGGCGGTATCTCGACGCGGGTTGTACCAGTCGGATGCATCCACCCGATCTGCCAGACCGGCCTGCGGCGAATTTTTCGGCCTTGTTACGCGGGACGCTCCTAGGGTTTTCCGCGCCTTCCGAACGCACACGTTCGCTTACGCAGGTATAAAACGACGGACGTACAGATCGTGTCCCGAGGAACTCTAGTGCCGAACGGCGGGCTCTGCTTCAGCCGCGCCGTGCGGCGGGCACTACGTAATGTGCCGCCCTCTAGTTTCCGCAACGTAGCAACGATCAATGCTTGGCGCTGCCGCTAGAATGCTCGGGGAAGCACCGCAATGAATGCAAAAAGTTCCTCCACGCCGGTCGCAACTTTTCTCGCGCAACTACCGCCGGACCGCCGCCGCGAAGTCGAACGCGTTCGCGACGTTGTGCGGCGGCACCTGCCGGAAGGTTACGAAGAAGCGATCAGCAAGAACATGCTGGTCTACCAGGTGCCGCTGGAGCGCTACGCGGACACCTACAACGGACAGCCGCTCTGGTATGTGGCACTGGCGTCGGAGAAGTCGTATCTGTCGCTGCACCTGATGCCGATTTACGGGAACCCCGCGCGGGCTCGGCGGCTCAAAGACGAATTTCGGGCGGCGGGCAAGAAGCTGAAGATGGGCAAGGCGTGTATCCACTTTCAACGTGCGGACGATCTCGCCCTGGAGGCAATCGCAGGCGTTGTGGCGAGTACGCCGCTCGAGCGATGGGTGCAGATCGCCCGGACGGCGCGTTGCCGTTAGGCGCGAGTTATCAGTTCAAAGCTCTTGTTCTTGCGTTTGCGAGACGCCGGCACTACACTGCAGCTCAACCGTGGACGCGCGGTCCCGTCCCCGATTCCGTAAAGATTTGCCACGCCTCGTACGTCTGTAGGGTGTCGCCGCCGGGGCTCGCCCCTCAGAGATTGATCCAACGCCCACGGCATTAGAAAGCGAGACAGATGATGAGAACCCTGAAGAGCGGTCTATTGGTCTGCATGCTTGCGGCAGCGGCCGCCACGCCGGTGATCGGTCAAGTGCACAAGTACTTCACGCCGGGCACGGTCTGGACCGTCACGATGATCCGCATCGCGCCGGGAATGGACCAGATGTACATGCAATATCTCGACGGCCAGTTCAAGAAGTCAGAGGACACGCAGGTCAAGGCAGGTTTGGAGAAGTCGTACAAGATTCTTCGAACGATGGACGACGGCGGCGCGTGGAATATGCTCATCCTCAGGGAATACGCGAGTCTCGCCGCGATCGAGACCAACGAAGAAAAGGCAGACGCGCTGGCCCAACAGAGCGAAGGTACTGACCAGGTTCAGATGCAGGGATATCAAGACCGCAGCAAGTTCCGGGAAGTCGTCGGCACCAAATTCGCGCGCGAGCTGATCCTCAAATAAGAACGAAGAACCCGGATTATTCATGACGGGCGCTTCGCGTGCGCCCGTCGGGTAGGCCTTCCCGGTAGGCGCTTCGCGGGGGCCCTGCGGGTGGGGCCTTGCGGGTGGGCCCCGCGGGTGGGCCCCCTTGCGGGTGGGCCCCCTTGCGAGTGGGCCCTTGCGGGTGGACCCTTCGGGTGGGCCCTGCGGGTGGGCGCGCGGCTTTGCCGCGCGTAGGCGCTCGCTGCGCTCACGTAGGAAATCCTACTGGAGGCCTACGGCGTAGCCGCCTACCGAAGGCCCACGGCGTAGCCGCCTACCGAAAGGCCTACGGCGTAGCCGCCTACCGAGCGGCGCAGCCGCGAGGCCCACCTCGCGCAGCGAGGCCTAGGAGCCTAGTGCAGCGTCGCTTTCTTGGCCGATGCGCGAAGCGAGTGATTCAGCTCGTGGTACTGCCGCCGGAGGCGATGCAGCAACTCGTGATCGCCGTCTTTCTGCGCCTTCGCGGCTGCGGCTTTCAGCTCACGCATCTGCGCTTTCACTTTGCCCTTCTCGGCGGCGATGGCCGCATGATGCTCATGCGCGTCGATGCCGAGCGCTTTGCAGAGCGCGGGCAGCAGATGATCCTTGTTCATCTGCGTGTAGCCCTGGACCGAGTCGTGATGCAGATCCTTTGCGATTTCGCGAAGCTCTGCGACCGTCTTCTTTTTCAGTTCTTCGTAGGTGTGCGCCATGCCACTACTCTCCGCATCAAAGGCGGGATGCTAGCCTACGGCGCTGCACCGGCGCAAGCACCGCGTGGCGGCGAAACAATCAGGGGTGAACGAGAAGACCGCGAGGACTTTCGTCGGTGGAGTTGAGGTGCTCCAGGTACCAGCGGTAGGTGTCGCGCAGACCGTCGACGAGCGAGATGCGATGGCGCCATCCCAATGCATGCAGGCGTGAGACGTCAAGCAACTTGCGGGGCATGCCGTCCGGTTTGCTCGCGTCGAACGTCAACTTCGCCTCGGGATAGACGACCTGTCGAACCGTGTCAGCCAGCTCGCGAATAGAGAGATCTTCGCCGGTCCCGACGTTGATGTGCCGCCCATCGTCGTAATGGTCCATCAGAAAAAGGCAGGCATCCGCCAGATCGTCCACGTGCAGAAACTCGCGGCGCGGCGCTCCGGTGCCCCAGATCGTGACCGTCCGCTCGCCTTGCTCGCGCGCTTCGTGGAACTTTCGTATGAGTGCGGGCAGAACGTGTGAGCTCGACAAATCGAAGTTGTCGTTGCTGCCGTACAGATTCGTTGGCATCGCGGAAACAAAGTTGCAGCCATACTGCGCGCGGTACGCCTGACACAGTTTGATGCCCGCGATCTTCGCGATGGCGTACGCCTCGTTGGTGGGCTCGAGCGATCCGCTGAGGAGCTCCTCCTCTTTCATCGGTTGCGCACACTCGCGCGGATAAATGCACGAGCTCCCGAGATACAGCAGTTTCGTGGCGTTGAAGGTATGCGCGGCGTGTACGACCGTCGCGTGAATCATCATGTTGTCGTAGATGAACTCCGCGGGCCGTGTGGAGTTTGCGAGGATGCCGCCGACAGTGCCAGCCACCAGAAACACGTACTCAGGACGATGAGCGCGGAACCAGTAGTTGACGGCGGCCTGATCGCGCAGATCGAGCTGGGCTCGCGTTGCCGTGAGTATGCGCGTGTACCCGTCGCTTGTGAGACGCCGCACTATCGCAGAACCCACGAGCCCGCGATGGCCGGCCACGAAAATGGACGCGTCGCGCTCCATGCTCACCTTTCAGCCGATTGTCGCACGTCGAGGGCCGTCAACGATCTGACGATCGCCGTACAAAAATACGCCCGAGACTGGATGATGTCCCGGGCGAAAGCGACGAGCGAGGAGGTCGACTTTGTTACCGCGTCACCCTGGTGATCTAACGCTGAAGCGACCGGGCGACCTTATAGTTGTGCTGCGCGATCATCAGATACGCGCTGTTGGACGCCACTGCCATAAGGATCGCCGCAGCCTTGTTGTTTCTGGCGGCACGGTGCGTCGCAAGGATCAGGCCCGTGCCGATAGCGGCCTTGACGCCGATGAACGCGGCCTTGTGCTTGGCGAGTCCACCCATCAACGGATTTGCCTCGGTAGCGCCGGCGTTCAGCGCCTTCAGGGTCGAGTGCGCGTCGAGCATCTGGGTGGCAGCGGTCGTAATCTCGAGTCCAACCAGCAGCTGGTTCGACCACGGCTGGCCGCGAACCCCGCGCACGACCTGCGAGGCGCTCTGATCTGTATCTGAAAAATGGACCGGCGGCGTCACGGAAATGGCATCAGCGAGTGGAGTCAACGACGGAACCTGCGCGAACGCGTTTGGAGCCACGCCAAACCCTGTAACCGCGAAGACGAGCGCGACGACCATGTTGCGTGACATGACGGCCTTTCCGGCTGCTTGGGGAGCGCCC
>DASPWV010000587.1:0-6105 GCA_035637635.1 Vicinamibacterales bacterium
CCTGTTCCGGCCGAACTGCTCGACGATCGTTCGAGCGCATCGACTCTCGTCGTCGATCGTACCGGTGTGCCGCTCTACGAGGCGCTTTCGGGGGACGGCACACGCTCGATTGTGATTTCTGGCGATGCTATTCCGCCGCTCGTGCAGGCGGCGATACTTGCGGCGGAAGATCGGCGTTTCTTCCGGCATCCCGGCGTTGATCTGGTCGCCACTGGCCGCGCGCTCAAGACCAATCTCGCAGAACACCGGATCATCGAGGGCGGGTCAACGATTTCGCAGCAGGTCGCCAAGCTACTGCTCAATCGGAAGAATCCCCATCGCGAACGCGGCTTCGTCGCGAAAATCGAGGAGGCGACGCTCGCGTTGCGGCTCGAACACCGCCGTTCGAAGCGGCAAGTCCTCGCGACGTATCTGAATCTGGCAAGCTACGGCAGGCAAATCGTTGGAATCGAACGCGCGAGTCAGGTCTATTTTGGCGTTCCCGCGTCGATGTTGACACCGGCGCAGGCTGCGCTTCTTGCCGGCCTTCCGCAACGACCGTCCGCGTTCAATCCGTACCGAAACCGTGCCGCCACGACCGCGCGTCAGCGTACGGTGCTGCGGCGCATGGCTTCTGCTGGCGCGCTCTCGAGCGAGCAGCTTCGGGAGGCCCTCGATGAGCGGTTGACGTTCGCCCGAAACTCTGCGCCATTTTCGGCGCCGCATTTCGTCGAGATGGTGTTGGAGCAAGCAGGCGATTCCCGGCCGCCGCGTATCGAGACGACGCTTGATAGCGGGCTGCAAGGCGATATTGCTGGAATCATTCAAAGCCATCGCGAGCAGCTGAGCGCGCACGGTGCCACGAACGTCGCCGTCGTCGTGCTCGAGAATGCCAGCGGCGAGTGGCTTGCGTGGGAAGGATCCGGCGACTATTTCGATACGGAGCATGGCGGGACGATCAATGGTCCCCTGATGCCGCGCCAGCCGGGTTCGGCATTGAAGCCGTTGACCTATGCGCTGGCGTTCGAGGAAGGCTTCAGCCCTGCGACTGTTCTCGCCGATGTTCCATCGAGCTTTCCAACCGCTGAACCGGGTGTCGTCTACAGTCCACGCAATTACGATGGTCGCTATCGCGGACCGCTACTCGCGCGACGCGCGCTAGCTGGCTCCGAGAACGTGCCGGCGGTTGCGCTTGCCTCAGAGCTCGGAATTCCGAAGTTGTTGCGCTTTCTTTCGCGCGCCGGACTGACGACGTTCGATAAGAACGCGGCGTATTACGGTCTCGGCGTGACGCTTGGCAATGCCGAAGTGCGCCTCGACGAGCTCGTCGCGGCCTATGCGGCGTTCGCGCGAGGCGGAGAGTGGCTCGAGCCTGTTGCCGTGCGCGGCCGGCAGCGGTCGGTGAGCGGCGTGCGCACGGTCGTCTCTCCGCGAACGGCCTTCTGGATTACCGATATTCTTTCGGATCCCGATGCGAGAGAGTACGCATTCGGCCGCGGCGGGTCGCTTGAATTTCCGTTCCCGGTCGCGGTGAAGACAGGCACGTCGCAGGCCTATCACGATAACTGGACGGTAGGTTATTCGCGGCACGTGACTGTCGGGGTATGGGTCGGCAATTTCGATCGCAAGCCGCTCAGAAACTCGAGCGGTGTCACCGGTGCTGCGCCAATCTTTCATCAGGTAATGCTTGCCGCATCGCGCCGGGCAGGCGCGCGAATGGACGCGTCCGCTGCGGAGCCGATCGTCCAGCCACCACCCGACGTGAAGCCCACTGAGATTTGTGCCTTGTCAGGCCTCCGAGCGAACGCGTGGTGTCCGACAAAGCACCGCGAATGGATTGCGACGGACGCGGAGCCGCTTCCGTGCAACTGGCATCAGCTCACCGATGAAGGACTCCAGCTCGTCTGGCCGGCGCAGTACCGCGAATGGGCAGCAAAGCAGGAACTTGTAACCGAGCTTCCGCGAGCACCCCGGATTATCCGTACGATTGGTGTGGTTACGCCAAACGTCGCCCCCTTGCGGATCTCGAATCCGCCTGATGGAGCGACGTATTTGATCGATCCCACCCTGCGCCGCGAATTTCAGACGCTCTCGTTGCGAGTCGTCGCGGCAAATGACGTACCGATTGAGTGGAGCGTTGACGGCGCGCGGTTCGCCTCCGCGCCGTCAGCCTCGTCGCTTTCATGGTCTCTTGTGAGGGGCCGCCATCGCATCGTCGCCCGCGATTCAGGCGGTCACACGGCCGAGACGACGATCACGGTGCGCTGAGAGAAGGTTGTCGTAATCCGCGGATGTATCCGCGTAATCGCTATCGGCCTCTGACAGCTGCGATCAAGCGATCGTACTTGGACAGGATTACGTCCCAGCGGTAGTTTCGTTTGACGTACTCCTTGCCGTTCCGCCCCATGGCGCGGCGGAGGCGCGCGTCGTCGAGCAGCAGCCTCGCGCACTCGATGAACTCGTCTCGATTGGTGTAGAACAACCCGGCGTTGCTCTTCAGGCAGTGCTCCATGAGCACTTCGGCGCGGCCGTTGCAAAGCACCGGCGTGCCGACCGCCATCGCCTCGAGCGCCAGCAACGAGAGACTTTCGTACGGAGACGGCACGACAACGACGGTGGCGGCCTCGAGGGCGTGGAGGCGCTCGCGCTCGGACAGGAGTCCGGCGAATTTTACCCACGGCACCTCCGGCAGTTGCATCAGCTTCACGCCCATCAGCACGAGCAGCGCCTCGCCACCCTGCTCCTTGTAGCTCGTGAAATATTCGAGCAGTTCCTCACATCCCTTGCCGGCGTCGATTCGGCCTCCGTACAGGAGGAAATCGTCGTGCAATCGATGGCGGCGTCTGAACGCGATGCCTCGCGAGCGGATCTGCGCGAGCACGTCCACGTCCTCGTCGCCTTCTCGCGCGGCGGGCGCATCGCCGTCCGCGAGTTCGCCCTGCATGAGGTCGACGCCGCAACCAATCGTTTCCTCGGCGATGGTGCGAATTTGAAACGTTGTCTTCAGAAAGTTCTTCTCGGTCTCAGTGTTGAAAGCGATGGCCGCCGGCAACCGGAACAGCTCCTTGTAAATCTCGAGATGAATGGCCGGCTCGTCGTGTGCGGTCGGCACCAGCATGCTGCGCGCCGGATCGATTTCCAGTCCGAGCACGGTCGGCGCATACAAATACGTGAAATAGATGAGCGCGTCGTATGACGTGTGGTGGCGGCGAAGATAGTCGAGCAGTGCCGGGCACGACGGCCCCTGCATCTCCAGCCACTTCAGCTCGTCTTCGCGCGTGTGTGAGTTGGAGAAGATCCAGTCTGAATAGCGATTGAAACTGTGGATGTCGCGCGTGCGTGTGTTGGCAAATCGGCGAACCGTGACGCCTTTGATGCGGTCGGTGCCTTGGGGATAATCGTTCTTCCACGTGATGTAGTCGCGTGCACAGGTGGTGAGCACTTCGACTTCGTGACGTGCCGCCAGCCGTTCTGCGACGAGCCGGCAGTGATACTCGGATCCACCGAGAATCTCCGCACCGTAACGTTGCACGATGAAGGCAATGCGCATCTAGTGCACCGAGGAGAGTAGAGCGGCGATATCCCCGCGAAGCCGGACATCGCCGAAGTCGCTGACGCGGCGCCGCTGGCCGGCAATGACGCGCGTTCTCAACTCACTGTTATAGGCGAGCTCGCCGAGCAGTTCCGCGGCCAGCTCCAGGTCCTTGGGATTGAAGCAAATCCCGGCGCCGCCGAGTGTGTCCGGTACCGCCGTCGCGCCGTACGCGAGAACGGGCACGTCTGCTGCCATGGCCTCGAGTAATGGAACACAGAATCCCTCGTGCTCCGACAGCGAGATGTAGGCGGCCGAATGACGATAAAACGTCGCGAGGTCTTCGTCGGGCACGGCGCCCGTAAACCAGAAACGATCTGCCGGCATCTGAAACTCGGTGAGGAGCGCGCGAATGGTGTCGTAGTAGCGCGGCACGCCATCGGTCCTGCCCACGAAGACGAATCGGTACTCCGTATCGACGTATCGCTTGTAGTGCTCGGCCAGGCGGATGTGATCTTCAATGCGCTTATTCGGAACAATCCGGCCGACGTAGAGAAAGTTGAGCAGGCCATCCGACAGGATGTGCTCGAGCGCGGGACGTCGCGGCGCGTTCCGAATGCGATCGAAGTCGACCGCGATCGGGAACACGCCCGTTTCGGTGAAGCCCAGCGCCTCGAGTTCCTGTCGATTGAACTCTGAGTCAGCGAAGGCCGCGTCGGTCTGCCCGGCGAGCGTCTCGAGCTCGCGTCGGCCGAGCGCAAGCAGCCTGAAAATCTCCGGAGAGTAGGGCGCGAAGTAATGCGCCGGCGTGATGTTGTGGTACTGCAGCACACGCCCGCGAGGAAGCCGCATGAACGCGTCCGTCATCGGCGACGGGAGCGCGAAATGAAAGATGGTGATGTCGCCGCGGCGGGCGGCTGGATCGCCGAACTCCCGAATCTCGTGGCCGAGCTCGTCGTCTATGGTGAGCGCGTAGATCTCCGACTCGTGTCCGAGCTCGCGAGTCAGGTCTCTCACACGGCGCGCGCTGTCTCCGATCGCGTCGCCCTTGTGCGCCGCTGGCACCCACTGGTTGACGATCATCGGCGATGGGCCCCTTCCGCGTCTTCGGTCAGTTCGTCGCCTTCGGCGCAATCTTTCGGCAGCGCCTGGTATGCGGCCGGCCGGTACATGCGGATCTCCTCGAGTTGGTCGGCGAGCTTGACCTGATCCCAGAAATCAAACGCGACAGGAGGATGCGGCCGACGCGGCGTGCGCTGGACCCGCTCGACGAATCCGAGCAGTGTGGCGCCAAAATCGTTCGCGGCGAGCCGCTCGAGCGCCGAATCCTGCGAGCAGGCGATCCGATCGCGCAGCGAGGTGTCCGTGACGATCTGATCGATCAAGGCGGCCACATGGACGGGATCTTTTTCCGTAATCAGAACCCCGCCGCCGTTCATCGTGGCCGGAACCGCGGTTGCGGCAAACGCGATGACAGGCACGCCCATGTGAAACGCTTCAACAATGGGGACGCAGAATCCTTCGTGCTCGCTTGCGCAAAGGAATACGTCGGCAATCTCGTAGTACGCGACGAGCTCCTCGTTTGTGACGTGGCCGAGAAAATGAACGTCTGTCGCGCCAATCTCGGACACCAGCTGATTGAGCAGCGCCATGTAACGTTCGAAACCGCTCTGCGCGCCGACAAACAGCAGACGCGAGCGCGGATTGAACCAGCGCTTGTAGGCGTAAAACCACCGAATCACATCTTCGAGACGCTTGTTCGGAATGGTCCGTCCGACAAACAACAGGTTGACGGCGTCATCGTCAAAATTGCCGGCGTGCATGTAGTTCGGCGGTCCACTGAGGTGCGAGAAGTCGGGAACCACTGGCAGCACGCCAGTTTCTGGAAATCCCAGGTGTTCGAGCTCCTGGCGATTGAATTCCGAATCGCCGAGCGCGAGATCGCACCGCTCGCGGTAAAGCCCGAGCTCACGCCGGCCGAGATAACAGAGCTGCACGAGCAGCGGGTGAACATCGACGAAGTACTCGGGTGGCGTGATGTTGTGATAGACGAGCACCATGCGATCCGGGAGCGCATAGGCAATGCGAGACGCGTGTGATCCGATCGAAAAGTGATGAATCAGGATGCTGTCGCGACTGCTCGCGGACGGCAGCTCGCGATAATCGAGCGTGCATTTCTCGAGACGCGGGTCGGCAGTCTCGACGAAAATTTCCGAGTCGTACCCGGCGGTGCGAAGCACCCGCTGAATCCCCAGCGCTTCGTGACCGATTGCATCGCCGTAACCAAGCGTTGCCAATACCTGATGAATGGCGATTGGCATGCTTACCTGTTGTTGTTTGGCTTGCGAGGCGGGCCCCCGCGACGGTGTCGACGGGGACCGCGCTGCGGTGGGCGGCCAGCAGGTGAGTTGGACGCCGGGGGGCCCTGCTCCGAGTCCGGGCGTGGCTTTGTCCCGGCCGGTGGGCGCTGAGGTCCGCCAGTGTGTGTGCGCCGGTCTCGCGCCTGGCTTGGGCGTCGATTGAAGTCCGTGCGCACCTGACGTGAAGGCTCTCGCGCCTCGGATTCCGGTCTTGGGGCCGCGCTCTGCGCCACG
>DASPWV010000588.1:0-4417 GCA_035637635.1 Vicinamibacterales bacterium
CTCCATTGGCCCGGGTCCGAACGATCGCGTGACGGGATGGCCATTGAGATTCGTATCCTCGACGACGAGGTACTGCCCAGGAGTCACCAGCGGCGCGTAAAGCTCCAATTCGCGCTGGACGTGGGCCTTCGAATGATCCGAATCCAGGACCGCCATCACTCGGTCGCCAGGTTTGAGTCGTGCGCGGACGGCTGCAATGCATTCCGGCGACGTCGACGACATGACGAGGTACTCGAGCCGCGCGTGGCCCGGTTTGCCGGGATTGCCGTTGATGTCAATCGACAGGACGTGACCGTTTCCGATCAACTCGCACAGCTGCGCAAAAAAGAGCGCACTACCGCCTCGGTTTGTGCCGCATTCAATGAGCACGTCAGGACGGTGGCGGTACAAAATTTCCTGATAGATCCAGGCATCGAGCGGGTTCTTCAGGCATGGCACGCCCATCCAGGTGGTCGTCGACCACGTCTCTTCGGCGTCCATATAGAAAAGCATGTGGAAGCATCGGACGATGAGCGGCTCCAAAAGACGCAAGCCGCGATGAACCAGTGGCGTGATGATCTTCAACTCTGCCGTTGCCAAAAGACGCCGGTGGCGTCGATTTGTTGAAGTGGCTCCGAGATGCCCTGTTGTGCACGAAAGTCATGAATGGCCTGTCTGCAAACGGGGAACGCGCCGTAATCGTCCACGATGACATAGCCGCCTGGCGACAGCTTCGGATAGAGATTCGTCAGCGCGTCGATCGTCGATGAATACCAGTCGCTGTCAAGCCGCAAAATGGCGAGTTGTGTGATGGGCGCTGTTGGAAGTGAATCCTTGAACCATCCGGGGATGAACTTCACCTGATCGTCGAGCAAACCGTAGCGCTGGAAGTTGTCCTTCACCTCCTGCAACGACACACCGAGGATGTCGTTGAACCTGTGCAGGGTGCTGCCACCATCTTCAGGACGTGGTCGCGGAAAACCCTCGAACGAATCAGCCGCCCAGACAGCCCGCGACGAATCACCATATGCCTTGAGCGCGGCTCGCATGAAGATACACGCGCCACCTCGCCAGACGCCGGTTTCAATGAAATCTCCAGAGACGTCGTGCGCCAGCACGTCGACGACGCACTCGTGAAGATTGTCGAGTCTGAGACGGCCGATCATCGTCTCGGCCTCGGGCGGCCAGTCGGCGCCCGCGTGGCGAACGGCGCGATCGAACCTGCTTCGACACAGAGCGAGGCCGAACCGGGTCAAAACGGCATCAACCGGGGACAGCATCAGCCGGGCCCACACGTTTCGCTTCGATCCGGAGAGCCGTCGATATCGATCGGGGACGATCTCTCTCGTGAGTACTTTCTTCAATAAGTCCAGATACAGTTCGGCTCCGATGCCTCCCGGCTCAGTCATCGCGGTCATCAGTTCTGGGCGTCTGCATTCATCTGCTGATGCCCATCAGTAGACCGCGACCACCGCGCGGGTTCCAGGAATTGCCGCAAGTACTCCGGTGCTGTTCGAGTAAAGCTCGTAGAACAGCACACGCCCGCTCAGTGCGGGGATGGTGACCGTGCAGCGGCTCGGGCACGCGATGCCCTCCGACACCCTCACTTCGTGCGCGAACAGAAACGGATTCGACTCGGCGATCGTCGAGCTCACGGCAACCGTGGCTTCTTGACGCGTGGATCCAAAGAAATTCTCAGGCGCTCCGTTTTCGGCGTAGCCAAACTTTGCGACGACCCGGCCCGACACGCGAGACGGAGCGGCGACACGGATCGGAACGAAGGTCGTACGCTCGACGGCATCCGTTTGAAACGGCGGGAGATCCATCAGGAAGTATTCGCGCCGGTCCCCGCCGGCCCAATCGGCGAGGAACATGGCGCGCTTGCCGTCGGGAAGCGCGCGAACGTTGTTGTAGACGTACTGTCGTCCCGGGCCGGAAAGCCCCATTGTCAACTTCCGCGTCCCAACGCCGTTGCGATCGGCACGTGAGACATCGATTTGAACAATCCATCCGGCGACTGCTGAACCGCTGGCGTAACACACGACGTTTTTCGAATACTGATTCGTGTAGCAGTTGCCGCGCGCACTACCGGACGTGACGGCTCCGGGAACGACGACAAAGAAGTCATCAGCCATGCTGCCGGATCGGCATTCGCCGCGACGGTAGGCGTAGCAGTAGCTCCAGTTGTCGCTGTCCGTCAGCACGTCACCGATCGCTGCGGACGACTTGTCGCGAAAATTGTGGAACCCAGCCCATACAAGGGCGGCGGTCAATTTCGGATTGTGCTTTGCGCCGGCATTGTTTTGAGGCGGCGTCACCTTGTAGATCCTGGTGGTCCCGGGCTGAAGCGTCAACGCGATCCGTCCTTCTCCCATACTGAAATCCGGAATTTCGGGAGCTGCTCCCACGCTGCCGTTGATATGACGATAATCGAGCGCCCACGCGCGCTCTCCTGGCACCGCGTGCCACGCTCTTTTCGAGGCATACGACTGGATGGCGTTGGGCTTCAACGTCGGCCCGTTCGCGAACACCGGGAACGCAGTCACTGAGTAGTCAGGGGCACGGCCGACCTGGGAGATCGCGCCGGATCTCACGCCGTACGACGGGCCGGCACTGACCATCGTCAATTCGCCGGGACGCCCGGTGATCGGCGCCCCGTAATCGTGATGAGAGCCGGCCATTGCGGGATGTTCCTCGACCTCGCTTCCATCAGCGGCGGACAGCAGGAGGTCGGTTGCCTCACAGACGTCGTTCTTGATCGTGAGATACGGCGTCCAACCGGCCCGGTGTGTTCGCGCACTCGGCGTTTCGCCGCACGAACCCACGCCGCGTTGAGCGTTGCGAAGCGCCACGATCTCGATTGGCGGACCGGGCGCAATCTGCACCACTTGAAATCTCTCGCTCAGGGTGTCCGCGCTGTCCGCAAACTGATCGCCACGAATTATCTGCTGCCCAAAGAGCGTCGCGCGTGCCGTGTCCCATGAACACGGGTGTGAAGTTCGTTCTTGCGCAGACGCTGACACACGACACGGCACCAGGCTGTTGATTCTCAACGTGATGCAGTTGGCACCTACCGCACCTCTATCCTTGAACTTCGGTGGGATGTTCGCTGGGCACTGTGCGTCGTAGCTTCCGTCGGCGAGCGTGCTCGTCAGCGACGTGTCTGCGCGCGTCCAACCTGCCGCCCCTTTGATGGCGGCAATCTCGAATTGCCATTTGCCGCCGTACGCGGATCCGGCGGCATAGCCTTGTTTGTAGGACACACCCGCGTAGCCTGCAAACGTGGACGCAAAAATGGAATGACACGTCGCGAACCTGCGCCGGCTGTCCTCTCCGCCGTCCCACATTCGCCACCCATGGTCGACTGCGCCCGTGTCCAAACTGATGGCGACGACATAACACGCTGTGTCCTGTCCACCAAGCAAACGGCCGGCAATGAAGTAGCGGCCGCTGATGCCTCCCGAGATCAGGCCCTGGCCGAAGGGTCCCCACGTCGCGGCATCGTATTCCGGAAACAATGGCTGGATCTGACTGTCGATGTCTCTCGACTTCGACGGCGGTGTCAGGTTCGTCCAGTTGACGCAATCCGACTGCTTCTCCGGGGGCGGCAGATCGCCACCCTCGCCACCGCCGTAGCGATAGTCCAGCGTCTTGTAGTTGCAGCCGGCCGCATCGTATTGAAGCTTGTAGAGCGAGTACTTGTCGGATTGCGACTTGTACAGCTCGTACATCACGTTCGGATTGTCCCAGTCCCAGGCGATGCCTGATCCTGGACTCAATCCGTTCGACGGTCGATCCCCAGCGGGTGCACCGACGTGTTGCGGTCGAAAGAGCGAAATCAATCGCGGCGGCTCATCGTCGGCCGGCACCAGATACATTGCCTGTCCACTGGTGCCCGGGTAGTACGGAAACCCGCAAAGGTAAGCCTCTTTCGGAGTGATAGGAGTGATTCCGTTGGCTGCGTCACGCACCGTCACGGGACTTCGCCCACAACGGTCGTCGTTGCCGCTTCGAGTGATGTCGGGTTGCAGACTGAAAGCGTAGTCCATCCGAACGCGAAGCCTGATGGTGCCGGCGCCATTCGCTTTCCAGATCTTCAGGCCCAGATTGGCCATCTTGAAACTGTTGTTGCCAGTCAGCGTGAACCTCTGGCCGAGAGTGGCGGTGAGAGCGGAATCAATCGTCGCGATTGAGCACAGTTCGTTTGGGGCACAGTTCGCGCCTGCGCCGGCGATCTGAATCAGCGATCCAGGCGCGTACGACTCCATCAGATACGAGCGTCTTTCGTCACTCGTGACAGTCAAGATGGCCGAAGAAACCGAGGCCGTGCCGAAGGACGGCATCTCGCGCTTGCGAATAGCGCGTCCCCAGCCGGCAAACTCCACTTGCGGAAAACTGGACGGCACGTCGTGCCCGTCGACTTCGGCGAACCCTCGCG
>DASPWV010000589.1:0-3614 GCA_035637635.1 Vicinamibacterales bacterium
CCTCCCAGTCCGCCAACTTCGCGCTGAAGTATTTCATGTCGCGTTCCCAGACGGAGATCGCGCCCTCTTGTTTACGCTTGTTGTCGATCACATCGAGCAGGAACCGATCGATGGCCACAGGGTCGGTGCCAAACTTCATCTGCTTCGGGTAGAAGCGGTACTTCTTGTCGCGTGAGAACGGCCCGGCGTGCCAGACGCCCCGCAGGCCGTCCATGATGTTCAGCACGGTGCGCGACCGGAGCGGCTCGACGGCTGCCAGCGTACCGATGAAGGTCAGCGTCTCGGTCTGCGCCTTGTTGTGCGAGCGCGCGACGTTGCCGAACTCGCCATAGGCGACGTTCTTGAGACACCCCGTCACGCCGGACGCGCCGTGATCCTTCATGTTCGGCACGTTGATGATCTTCGTGAACTGCTCGGTAATCATCCGGAGCAAGTACGAACGCGTATCGTCTTCCCCGAAGAAGTCGACTTCAACGTAAACGCCGGGATCGTACCCAAGCCACGTGTTCGCCGATTCCACTCGGACGCCCGCGGGAACGTACTGGTCGTAGCGCGGGAGCAGGATCTGCCCGCCGCCGCGCTCGTGAATGACGATGTTGGTCGGCTTGACACCGACCACCAGCAGATTGCGCGTGATCTCCGCCACCACCTCCGGCATCGACATCGCACCGGTCGCGCCGGACGCGTTGACCTTGATCCCGACGAAATCATCGGCGTCAAAGAAGCGGGCCCAACTGTCGCGTGCGTCCTTGTCTCCCGTGAGGGTGGTCATGCCCTGCGCGATCATCTCCTGCACGGCCGGGACATCGACCTTCTCGGTCACTTCGTCGATGCAGCGCGGCGAATGCACGGTGACGACGCGACCGGGATAGCGTCCGGGCATTCCGGACACGGGCGCCGGTTTGTATTTCGTGACGATGCGGTAATTGGGAACGGGACGGACCTGCAGCGCGTTCAGCGCAGGCATCGCTGCCACGGCGGCCAGGAACTCTCGACGATCCATGCTTGACATCTCCTACCAGCCGGCGGCAACCGCCACGCGATCAATCGTGTCGGGCCGCGCCCGCGTCAGAACCGTACTTCGTCCCGCCGACACGGCGACGGTTATCACAGGTAGACGGCCTGATCACAACCCGAACACGAAAATATTTCCGCCGCCTGCGACCGCCACGAACTGCTGGTCTCCGGCTAGGTACGTCATCGGCGACCCTCGCCAGTTCGCGTTCAACTGCAGGTGCCACAGCAGCTCGCCGCTCTGCGCGTCAACGGCGGCGAAGGCGCCGCTGTCCTCGGCGAAGAAGACCACACCAGTCGTCGAGAGGATTCCACCCCACGTGTTGCCCGAGCCGATTTGTGGATACTCCCAGCGAATCTTGCCTGTCTGAACATCGAGCGCGCGAAGATATTTCTGCCCGAACTCGCCGGGGACGTTCTGGGTGCCGCCGCCGTAAAACGACTCGCCAGGCTGAAACCAGATCGCCGACTTACGGAAGATGTTGCAGCGCTCGAGCGCCATCACATAGAAAAGCCCCGTGCCGGGGTGAAACGCAGGCGACATCCAGTTGGTCGCTCCGACCACCGATGGGCACACGACGCTAACCTGAACTGAAGGCTCGACACCGGCAATCCGCTGAGGGCGGCCGTCGGCGCCAATGCCGGATGCCCAGGTCAGCTTCTTGACGAACGGTTCGGCAAGCAGCAGCTTCCCCGTCGCTCGGTCCAACACGTAAAAGAACCCGTTGCGATTGGCCTGCATGAGCAGACTGCGCGTGGCGCCCCTGAATGGCGTATCGGCGGCTACAACGGTCTGCACGGAGTCCCAGTCGTTCAAGTCGTGTGGAGTGAACTGGTAATACCAGCGCAGTCTTCCAGTCTTCGGCTCGAGCGCCAGGACCGAGTTCGACCACAGGTTGTCGCCCGCGCGCTCTGTACCGTTGTAATCGGGACACGGATTGCCGGTAGTCCAGAAGAGCAGATTCGTTTTCGAGTCGTACGATCCTGTCAGCCACGTGGCCGCGCATGGGTGCTCGATGGCCCTCCCCTTCCAGGTTTCCGACCCTGGTTCGCCCGGCGCCGGCACCGTCCAGAAGCGCCAGACTTCTTTTCCACTCGCGGCATCAAAGGCAGCCAGAAAACCGCGTACGCCTTCGTCGCCTCCAGAGACGCCCGAGATCACGAGGTCGTCGACGACCAGCGGCGCGGAGGTGGCGCCGTAGTGCTGACGATAGTCGGCCATCACCACGTCCCAGAGGAGTTGTCCGCTCGCGCGGTGCAGCGCGAGCAGGCGCGCGTCGTCAGTCACGAGATAGAGGCGATCGCTGCTTAGCGCAACGCCGCGGTTCACGCCCGCGCCGGCGTCGCCGATCACGCCCGGAGTACGCGGCCGACCGTAGTGCCAGATCTGACGGCCGCTGCGCGCATCGAGCGCGTACACTTCGTTCGGCGCGGTCACGTACATAATGCCGTCCACGACCACCGGAGTGGTGCGCAGATTTCGTGCGTTGCCTGCCTGGAAGACCCACTTCAAGCGCATCTGCGCCACGTTGGCGGCTGTAATCTGGCCGAGCGAGCTGTGGCGGTTTCCATTTGGATTCCCGTTGTAGGTCGGCCAGTCGCCTGGGCCCCACTCGTTCGCGACGTCGCGCGGCTTCAGGTCAGGCAGCGCGCTGCGCCCAAGTTCCTTCACCTCGGCGATCTCATTGCGTGTGAATGATGCCAACTGGCCATCGGATGTGAGCAACTGCAAGTCGAAATTGCTCTCGTTCTGCACGAGGCCCTCGAGCGTGCGCCCATCTCGCAACGCGAGGCGCACCCGAGCGAACGTCCTCGGCTCGCGCGCACTCTCGGCCAGGGCGCGGAGGTAGCGGGCGAGCAAGATGACCTTCTCGCCGGCCAGGCTGCTGGGCGGCATGCCTCCGGCCGGGATGCCTTCTCTGACGATGCGCGCCGTTTCCTCCAGCGGACGCGTCGCGCGACGCGCCGTTGCGATATCCGGCCCGCGCTCGGCGCCACGCCCATTCGTGCCGTGGCACGTCGCGCAATGCGCCTCGAATAACTGCTTGCCCTCCGCCTGCAGCTCCGGCGCATCCGACTGCAGCCATTCAGCGCTGCCGGAGATCGTGAGCCCGGACGCCAACAGCAGCACTGCCGCCGACGCCCTGAGTGCCCGCGTCCAGTAGCGGATCATCGAACGAACTCCACGTTAACCATGTTTCGTGAGGAGTCGCTTATTCAACGTAGGCAATCGCGGACAGCTGCAGCAACTGTCCAGCCTCGCGGAAACCGGTACAGCCGAAATAGGACCGGACGGGGCGCGGCTCCGGCACGCGCTTGTCGTACTCCTCGTTCATCGGTTCCCAGTTTTTTTCGCAGTCGACGAGCGCAACCTGGACCTGAAGCAGATCCGCCATGGAGGATCCCGCGTGTTCGAGCAACGCCTTCATCAACTCCAGTGCATCGCCGGTCTGCTGACGAATATCCCCCGGTCCGGCAGGACGACGTTTCGCGGACCACCCTCCGATGCCACAGACGAACAGCAGGTGACCGGATCGAATCACGCTCAGCGTCGTGGGCGAGGTGCCAGTCGGATCCGTATAGAGCCGTTTGCGCGGCGG
>DASPWV010000590.1:0-2509 GCA_035637635.1 Vicinamibacterales bacterium
CTTTCCAAGCTGCCGCGAGTGAGGAACGCTGGCCCGTCGGGGCCGCTCGCTGCTGAGCCAAAGATCCGTTAGGGCGCCGAGAGTCGATTGCCAAAACCTCTAGCACTTGCGCTTGCGCATGCCCGTGTGGGCATTTTCGTAATCGCGTTGACGTACGCATTGAGCGTCACGGTTGGCTTGCTGATGGTTCACCTGGACAATCGCTTCGCCCTCGCGTATCGCGATTCGCTGGTGGCCCACGCGCACCGATCCGATCCTGCTGCGCGCGCTAATGATGCCGGCGGCCACGCACTCGCCGCAGTCATCGATTTCTCACGCAACCTCTTCCTCGCAGCAATTCCCGAGACCATTGGCGGGCTCACGCTCGTCCTTCCTGTCGGCCTCGCGGCGTATCGCGGCTGGGTTGGCGGGATCGTCTCCGTCGATCGGCTGCATCACAGTCGATTGCAGCACGCGAGACCCGCGGTCTATTACCTCGTGACCTTGATTGTTCAACTCACGGCATTTTCTCTGGCAGGAGGTGCGGCGCTCTATCTCGGTTGGGCATACCTCCGCCGTCGAGGCCCATTTGTAGGGCCATCATGGTTTCGCTTGCCCAAGCCGGCGCTAATCGACGTGGCATGGCTCTACGTTCTGATAGCGCCCCTGTTCGCAATCGGCTCCGCATGGGAGTTTCTCTGGCCCGCTGCCTAACCTACGATTGATCCGAGTGGTATCGTGACGACAGATGAGGATCATTCGTATTGCGCTCGTTACTGCGCTGCTGGTTACGAGCACCGCCATTGCTCACCCAGGCTCCGGAATCGTGGTGGATCGGCGCGGGTACGTGTACTTCCTGGATACTGGAATCGGCGTGTGGGTGGTCGATCCCAGCGGCAAGCTCGCGCGCCACGACGGGCCGAGGTTTCACTGGATGGCGATCGATGAGAGCGAGCAGCCATTCGGTGCTCGTCTGCCCGCGATTCCGGGAGGCGAAGTCAGCCCCGCCGGTGTCAATCCAACACTTCTTCTTTCGAGCGATGTTCCGGTCGTGATCGGGCGGGATGGTGCTCTGTACTATTCCGAGTTCGGTCACGATGAACGTTTGCGGATCATGAGATTCACACGTTCAGGCGTTAGAACGGTTCGTGCGATTATTCCGCTTCTGCGCTGGGTCAATGGCCTCGCCGCAGGCCCAGATGGTTCGCTCTACTACACAGAAGACAAGGCCGTGCGAAGGATCGATGAACAAGGCGTGGTCTCCACGCTCGCGAAGAATATCGCCGTCCCTAACTGCGCAAGAATCCCCGGCACTGAGGCCGGAACCGAACCTTACATGCGTGGACTCGCGGTCTCTGCGGACGGGGCGGTCTTCGTCGCCGCTTCCGGTTGCGGTGCCGTTCTCGAGATCACGCCGCGTGGCGAGATCTCCACTGTGCTCCGTTCGGTCCCGCCCTGGTCGCCGACCGCCGTCGCCGTTTCGCCGAGCGGTCTCTATGTCCTCGAGTACCTGCACACAGCCACAGAGGATCGCCAAGCGTGGGTGCCGCGAGTACGAAAGCTGCTTCCTAACGGCAGCGTTGTCGGTATTGCAGTCATAGAACGACCGAAAATTGGCCGTTAGGCGACAGTTGCCCTACAGTCGCACTCGACGCCGCACAATGACCGCGTCCCCAGTCCCCGTCGGCACCGCCACCGACGCATCGCGCGCGCGCGTAAGCGGCACGGCCTGCGGCGGCAGCTCGAATGACGTGTCGCTGAGAACCGCATCGATGCTCTCGATGCGGCGCAACACGATTTCCACCTGCGCCTGCTGTGCTCCGCGAACGCTCACCCAATGCCATCCGGGGGCGAATCTGGATCGAAATTTCGGGGGCTGCTGCGGCGGACGAACGCCATTGACGCGCACGAGCGTGAAATCAGGCGCCCGAAAGATCAAGCTGATTCGCTGCGCGTTGCGCGACGAGCGCACCTGCAGCGTGAGATGGCGTCCGCGTTGCCGGTCGTCGTTGATGACGCGAAGCTCGGGCGGCGCGAAAGGCAGTTGCGGCGCGGGTGCGCTGAATGCGCGAACGCGACTCGGCGCCCACGGAAACATCTCTCGCGGCGCGAGAAGGAAATGCGCGACGGCGCGCAATTGCGGCGTGACCCCATCGACTACCCACGCCGGCTTCGTGCCGTCGTCGACGTACTGCACATCGATCGGACGCGGCGAATCTGGATTGAACGCCGGCAGAAGAAGCTGCATCGCCAAACAAACCGCGGCCGTCGCGTACATCGCGGCGACGCTCGCGCGCCGCATCGGAGAGCTCGCTGCAGCAGCGGGAGTGAACGTCGTGGCGATGAGTGCCACTACAGTGGCGATGGCGCTGAGGGATGGACGACCGATGAGGGCGTAGAAGGTGATCACGATCGGAAACCAGAGCACCGCAGTCACGGCGGAGGTGATGATCGCGCTTGCCGCCGGAGAGAGATCGAGCATCGCATGCAAAATCGTGCAGATCGCGAAGGCGATCGATGGAACGAGCGC
>DASPWV010000591.1:0-3148 GCA_035637635.1 Vicinamibacterales bacterium
ATCGACTGCCAGTTGGCGCCATCGTCGAAGGAAATATAGATGCCGAGCTCGGTGCCGGCATACAACAGCCCGCGACGCTTCGTATCCTCGCGGATTGTGCGAGGGAAATCGTCGCCGGGAATGCCGTTGACGATCTTTGTCCACGTCTGCCCGAAGTCCGCGGTCTTGTAGATGTACGGCCTGCGATCGCCCAGCTGATACCGGTTTGCCGCGAGGTACGCGACGCCGTTCTGATGAGGCGACGCTTCTATCAGGCTGATGCGCGAGAACTCCGGCAGGTCCGGTGGAGTGACCTTGGCCCAGTTCTTTCCGCCATCACGGCTCACGTGCACCCACCCGTCGTCCGATCCGGTCCAGATGGTATTGACGTCCTGTCGCGAGGGCGCGATGGTGAACACGACTGCGTAGGTTTCGACGCCGGTCTGATCCTTGGTGATGGGGCCACCTGAGGCCTGCATGGTCTTCGGATCGGAGCGCGTCAGGTTCGGGCTGATGCGATCCCAGCTTTGTCCGCCGTTCACCGTTCGCCACACGTGCTGCGACGAGGCGTACAACACTTTTGGATCGACGGGAGAGAACACAATCGGATAGGTCCACTGAAAGCGTTCCTTGATGTCGACGGACGACCATCCCATCGGGTTGTTTGGATAGATGTTGACCGCGCGCTGCTGCCCTGTTTCACGATCGAGCCGGCTGAGATATCCGCCGTAGCTCCCTGCATAGAAGACGTTGACGTCGAGCGGATCGGGAGCGATGTACCCGCTCTCGCCGCCCCCGACGTCGTAGAAGATGGGCGGCAAGCCGCCTTGGCCGAATGCGCTTCGCCTGCTGCCGACGCAGGCGGTGCTGTTGTCCTGCTGCGCGCCACACACGTGATACGGCACGTGTTTCGTCGTGAACACGTTGTAGAACTGACCCGTTGGATAGTCCAGGTCAGACCACGTCTGGCCTCCGTTCACGGAAATATTCGCGCCGCCATCGTTCGTTTCGATGATCCGCTTGTTATCGTTCGGTGCGATCCACATGTCGTGGTTGTCGCCGTGAGGAGGACGAAGCTGGGTCGGGAACGTTTTGCCGCCGTCGGTGGACTTGTGAAATCCGACGTTCAACACATAGACGGTGTCCTTCTCCACGGGATCCGCAAAGAGGTGCGTGTAATAAAACGCGCGTTGCCGCAGGTTCCGATCTTCGTTGGTTCGCTTCCAGTTTGCGCCTGCGTCATCGGACACGAACACGCCGCCATTTTCGTTTTCGATGATCGCGTAGACGCGATTGCTATCCGCGCCCGAAACGGATACGCCGGCCTTGCCCCAGAGTCCCGACGGCATCCCCGGGTTCTTGGACAATTCGGTCCATGTCGTGCCGCCGTCCGTTGATTTGAACATTCCGCCGCCGGGCCCGCCGCTCTCGAGCGACCACGGTGTGCGATACACCTCCCACAGCACCGCGTACAGGACGTCGGGGTTCTTCGGATCCATCGAGAGATCGACCGCGCCTGTGCGATCGTTGCGGAAGAGAACACGGTCCCAGGTCTTGCCGCCGTCTTTCGACCGGTAGACGCCGCGCTCGGGGTTGGCATCGTACGCGTGTCCGAGCGCCGCGACGTAAACGACATCGGGGTTCGACGGATGCACGCGAATCTTGCTGATGATCTGCGTGGTGTCGAGACCGACATGCGTCCACGTTTTGCCCGCATCGGTGGTCTTGTAAACGCCGTCGCCCTGGATGATGTTGCCGCGAAAACAAGACTCCCCCATCCCCGCGTACACGACGTCGGGATTCGAGGCCGAAATGGCGATCGCACCGACCGACGAGGTCTTGAACTGCTGATCGCCTACGGCGCTCCACGTGTGGCCGAAGTCGGTCGTTTTCCACACGCCGCCGCCGGTTGCACCGAAGTAGAACTCGTTGGGACGCGCGGCACTGCCGGCGCCTGCGATGGAACGGCCGCCGCGATCCGGCCCGATGCTTCGCCAACGCATTCCCGAGTAGAGACCGGGGTCAATCGTGGCTGTGCTCTGCGCGCGCAGTGGCAGATCCGATCCGGAGATCGCGATCGTAAGCATCACTCCTGCGGCAAGGAGCGTGTGAATGGCGAAGGTTTTTCTCATCAGACAACTCCGGACGACAGTTGGGCTGGGACTCAAATCATAACGCGTGGGGCGCACTGCTTTCATTGCCTGGGACGGGCAGAGGTACCGCGTTTGCACCGTGCTCATACGTATGGCTGACTTCGATACCACGTCTTATTGGTTGCGCTCCACTCAGATTCCTATCTTTCCCACACTGCTCCGAGATTTCCAAGTCGATGTGGTCGTGATCGGCGGGGGTTTGACCGGCATTACCGCTGCGCATCTTTTGAAAGGCGCCGGGCTCACGGTCGCGCTGCTCGAGCGCGATCGGTGCGCACAGGTCGACACCGGGCATACGACTGCGCACCTGACGATGGCCACGGACCTGCAACTCACCGATCTCGTCAACAAATTCGGGAAAGACACGGCGCGGGCACTCTGGGATGCAGGCAGAATCGCCATCGATCAAATTGAAAGTCACATCCAGGGCGACGGCATCGAGTGCGACTTCAGGCGCGTGCCCGGCTACCTGCACGAAGCGCTCGAAGGCCAGGGCGCGACGGTGGCAGAGCTCAAAGAAACCGCCGATCTCGCGCGGGACCTCGGATTCGATGCGACGTTTGAAAGCCACGTGCCGTACATCGGGCGGGCCGGCGTCCGCTTTGCGCATCAGGCGCTCTTCCATCCCCTCAAGTACCTGTCGGCGCTCGTACGCGCGATTCCTGGCGACGGCTCGCATGTGTTCGAGCACACGAGCGCCGATGAAGTGCAGGACAATCCGTTGGCCGTCAAAAGCGGCGGCCACACCATCGCCTGCGATTACGTCGTGATCGCAACCCACACGCCGCTCATGGGCAAGACGAACGTCGTGAGCGCGACGTTGCTGCAGTCGAAGCTGGCGCTCTATACGAGCTACGCGATCGGCGGAAAGCTGCCGCCGCACACCGTGCCCTACGGGCTTTACTGGGACACGACCGATCCGTATCACTACCTCCGCGTAGAGCCGCGGTATGGCTACGACTACGCGATTTTCGGCGGAGAGGATCATAAGACAGGCCAGGTTGATGACACTCAAC
>DASPWV010000592.1:0-3486 GCA_035637635.1 Vicinamibacterales bacterium
CGAACTGCCGCGTGACACTCTAGCAGGTGCTCGACCAGCGAACCTTTGGAATGTTCGAAGAAACCGGCCAGCGACAATTTATTGCATTTGCGGCTACTGCCTTCAAATTGCGGTAGTGCTACAGTCGATTCGCCCTTTGGAGAGTGATGACATGGAATCAAACACGCTTGCGCGCCGTGCGGCGCGATTGTCCGCGATCATGCCGGAGTCGGAGCATGGAGGCATCATTTTCGGATCTGGAGACGCGTTCCCCGGCGTCTTGCCAGACCTCACGGCCGCAGCCGACGTCGCGCTGACAAAGTATCGGTCGGAGACCCTTCAATACGCCCCTCGCCCCGGGCTGCCCGAATTGCGTGAGTGGATCGCCGGTTACATGAAAGACGACGGCGCCAATGTGACCGCCGATGATGTCGTCGTGGTCAACGGGGCGAAGCACGGCATCGATCTCGTGTGCCGCATTCTCCTCGAGGAAGGCGATTCGATCGTCGTGACCTCGCCAACCTACTTCACCGCAATCCCACTCTTCAGGAGCTTTGGCGTGGAGTTCGTCGAGGTCGGCCAGGACGCGGAGGGAATGATCGTCGACGAAGTCGCCGACGCGTTCGACGCGGCTGTGAAGCAGGGACGACGGCTGCCGAAGTTCATCTACGACGTCCCCGATTTCCACAATCCGACGGGCTTGACGACGTCCCGGAGACGCCGTGAACAGCTGGTGGAAGTCGCGTCGAAATACGGCGTGTGGATCGTCGAGGACAGCCCCTATCGCAAGGTGCGGTTTGAAGGCGAGTCCGAGCCCACGCTCAAGGCTCTCGGCGGTGCCAGAACGATTCTCGTGGGGACGTTTGCCAAACTCGTCGCCCCCGGATTGCGCATCGGCTGGTTGAGCGCGGCGCCGGAGATCCTCACGCGTGTTCCGCAGTTGAAATCCGATGGCGGGTCGTGTCCCCTGACGCAGCGCATCATCCTCGAGTTTTGCCGCGCGGGGCATCTTTCGGCGCACATCGATAAGGTCCAGAAGCTGTATCGCGAGCATCGCGATCAGATGGTCGCTGCCGTGCGACGGCACATTCCTGAGGCGAGTTTTGCCGTACCCCATGGCGGGTATTACCTGTGGCTGCGCCTGCCGGACGCAATGGACGGCGACGAGTTGGCGAGGCGGGCGGCACGCGCGAACGTCACGATCATTCCGGGGAGCAAATTCTTTGCGGGGCGGCGCGGTGGTCCGCCGAAGAACTTCGTGCGGCTGGCGCACAGCTACTCGACGCTCGAACAAATCGACGAAGGTGTCAGCGCGCTTGGCGCTGCCTACCACTCGATGACCGATTTGCAGTTGGCTGGCCGAACGGCAAGTTGACTCTCATGACACGGATCGCAACACGGTTCCTTCTGCCGTTGACCATCGCGCTGCTGCTGTTGACGCTTGCGGCGCTCAACGCCCAGCAGCCGCGCGAAAACGCTGCCGCGGCGGCGAGGCGACAGGCCGCGGTCAAGAACGACTTCGATGCGCATCGCCCACCGCTCGTGTTCCGCGCCGAGTGGAAGCGCCAGGACGCGCCGCAGCATCCGGTCAAGCAGGACGATCTGATCGATCAGCGGGTCGAGTTGAAGTTGTACGGTGACGGAAAAAACATTGTCTGGACGCAGCATGCGCAGGAGCCAACGTATGCGTTTACCGGACTCTGCGAGACGAATTGTGCGGTGGCCTTCCGGGATAAGGCCAACTACGTCGATCTGACGGGACTGGCTAGAATCCGATGGCGCTCGATGCAGACCGGATTCCATCTCTTGCGACCCATCCTGAAGCTCGCCGACGGAACCTGGATCGCTGGGGATTACGCAGACGGAGCCACATTGGATTGGAGGGAGAGCGACATCACACTCGCCGATCTGCGCTGGCGCCGGCTCGACATGACGAAAGTCGTTGAATTCCCCGATGGCAAGTGGGCCGATCACCCGGACTTGAGCAAAGTGGATGAGATCGGATTTACCGATCTCTCCATTGGCCCCGGTCACGGTCCACGGGCACCCGCCTCGCGCGTCGCCTGGCTCGAGGTGTACGGCAATCCCGTGCGGCGTCCGTCATCGCAGTAGCCTCTCGCCCGTCGCGCCAACAGCGACGCGCACAACGTCACTTCGTGCTCACGCCGCAGCCCGTTGGCCGAGGCGTTGTGCCGCCGCGCGCGACAGTTTCTTACAAAAAGCGACAAGTTCGGCCAATATCCACATGCTAGGATGCGGACCATCCCGCGATCACGAACGGCGCCCAACGTGTTTATGCGCAGATACTTGCTGGCGCTCACTGCAAGCTGCCTGACGTTTGTTTCGCTCACCGGATCCGCCCAGGACCGCGCGCCGCGCGCCGCCTCGAGTCGACCTGCGATTGCAATCGGACACGAGCCCGGAACTGGGCCAGCCGGCGCGCCCAAAGTTCCATCCTCCATCGATAATCGACGCGCGCTGCTCGATCAGTACTGCGTCACCTGCCACAACCAGCGGAGTAAAGCGGGCGGGCTCGCGCTCGACGTCGCGAACGTGGAGCAAGTAGGCGCGGATCCGGAGACGTGGGAAAAAGTCGTTCGTAAGCTGCGAGCGGGCGTGATGCCGCCTGCCGGCCGTCCGCGGCCGGACCGCGCCAGTTATGACGCCTTTCGTGTGTCGCTCGAGACCGATCTCGACGCCGCGGGGGGAGCCAATCCGAACCCCGGCCGGCCCGCCGTTTTTCATCGGTTGAATCGCGCGGAGTACCGCAACGCCATTCGCGACCTGCTGGCGCTCGATCTCGATCTCACGTCGTGGCTTCCCTCAGATGCCTCGAGTTATGGATTCGACAACATCGGCGATGTCCTTGGACTGTCGCCCGCGCTGCTCGAGCGGTATCTTTCGGCGGCGCAACGAATCAGCCGCATCGCGATCGCCGATCCAACGCTCGGCCCCGCGGTCGAGACCTACGTTGTACCCTCGGATCTCACCCAGCGCGATCGGCTGGACGGGCTCCCGTTTGGAACGCGCGGCGGCGCGCTCGTCGATCACTACTTTCCAGTCGACGCGGAGTACGTCATCCAGATTCGTCTCGGCCGCAATTTCAACAACAACATCAACGGCCTGAACGAGCCGCACCGCCTTGAAATCACCATCGACGGAGAGCGTGTGAAGGTGTTCGACATCGGCAGCAAAGAACCGACACCAGGGCGCGGCGGACGCCCCCGGCCGGCTGCCGGCGTCCCGGACGATGAGTTGCGGCTGCGGCTGCCGGTTAAAGCCGGTCTGCGCGCGGTGGGCGTCGCTTTTCTCAAGCGCCCGTTGACGCGGTTCGAAGATATTCAGAAACCCATCCTTCGGGACGCGAGCGACTTCGGCGATACGCAGGGCCAGCCGTCGCTCGCAAAAATCGAAATCGACGGTCCCTACGGAGCAGCGAGCACGGGCAACACATCCTCGCGACAGCGGATTTTCACGTGCCGGCCCGCAGCGCGAGCGGCGGACGAG
>DASPWV010000593.1:0-3816 GCA_035637635.1 Vicinamibacterales bacterium
TTCGTTCTTCGTTCTTCGTTCTTCGTTCTTCGTTCTTACGGCCGCAGTCCCCAAGCGAAGCTGCGGACCGCCGAAGCTTCATCGTCGAACACGTCGAAGACCGTCATGAGCCGCATCGTGGCAAGCAACCGGTGACTGCGGCGGCTGAGGTGCGCGAGCTTCATGACGCCTCCATGCTGCCGCACCAGCTTCGACTCCGCGACCATCATCCCAACCCCAGCGCTGTCGATGTAGGTGACCTCTGAGAGATTGATCACGATTTTGACGCGGGCCTGCTCCACCAGCCGGTCGACGTGCTTCCCAAACGCGATGTCTCCATCATCGACAACCATCTCACCGGCAAGCTTGAGCACGGTGACATCGTCGATTTGCCGCTCGTCGATCCGAAGCTTGGACGCTGGCTCGGTCATCACGACCTCCGCTGCACCGCTCATGCTGTCGCCGTGGGGTTCTTCTTCTTCGCGCGGCTGTGTGCGGTGATCGCGGCAATCACGTGGCAGATCCATCCAAGCGTGCCGCCGCTGCCGATCCAGAGGCCCGGCGTCACGATCAGCCAGAAGATGCCGCGCAGGAAGTCGCCATTGTAGAACTGGCCCAGGCCAGGGATGAGCGCGCTGAGGACCGCTGCCGTTCCGGGGTTTTTCACTGCGTCATAATATTCCGCGACGGAGGTCTCAGGTGAATCGCGTACTCATCGCCGCATTTGTCATCGCGATTAGCGCGGCGGCCGCGCAAGCGCCACGGCTGCTCGTCCTGAACAAGGAGGAGGCAACGCTCGCGATCATCGATCCTGGGTCCGGCAAGGTGCTCGGACGCGTGCCAACCGGCGCCGGCCCGCACGAAGTCGTGGTGTCGACCGACGGCAAGCTGGCTTTCGCGAGCAACTACGGCACCGCGCAAGCGCCTGGCAATACCATTTCGATGATCGATCTCGCCGCGCAGAAGGAGATTCGCCGCATCGATATCTCGCCGCTGTCCCGGCCACACGGTCTCTGGTTTTCCAGCGGCAAGCTGTATTTCACTGCCGAGGCCGACAAGAAGATCGCACGCTACGATCCCGCCGCCAACAACATCGACTGGCTGTTCGAGACCGGCCAGACCACAACGCACATGGTGCTGGTCTCGAGCGACGGCCGCCTGATCGCCACCTCCAATATCGGATCCGGCAGCGTGTCGCTGATTCAACAGGACAAAGACGGCAGCTGGATCCACACGCTCGTCAAGGTCGGGCAGGGCCCGGAAGGGATCGATCTCACGCCCGATGGCCGGGAAATCTGGAGTGCGCATTCGAGAGATGGCGGCGTGTCCGTCATCGACGTGGCGACACGTAAAGTCGTTCAAACCATCCCAATCGGCACCAAGCGGTCGAACCGCATCAAGATCACGCCCGACGGCAAGTACGCGCTCGTATCGGATCTCGAGGCGGGCGAGTTGATCGTCATCGACCGCGCCGCGCGCAAAGAGCTCAAGCGGCTGCAGATCGGCAAGATGGTGGAAGGCATCCTGATTCCCGATAACACACGCGCCTTCGTCGCGGTCAACGGCGAAAACTATGTAGCGGAGATCGACTTGAAGACGCTGCAGGTCACCCGCAAGATTCCGACAGGCGCAGGACCGGACGGGCTCGCGTGGACGCGCTAACGGGTGCGTTGGGTGCGACAGGTGCGCTCAGGTGCCGGGGTGCGGTGCGGTGCGCAGGTGCGCAGGTGCGGTGCGCAGATGCGCAGGTGCGCAGGTGCGGTGCACAGGTGCGGTGCACAGGTGCGCAAGTGCGTGGGTGCGGGGCGCCCCCCGCACCGCACCTGCGAACCCGAGCGCACCTGTCGCACCTGCCGCACCCGGCTCTTACCGGCCTATCACGTTCACCGTGACCTTGAACTCACCGCTGTTATCCGGCAAGTGGTCGTCGTTGATGCCGAAATACAGTTCGCCTGACGTCGCCGCTCTCCACTGTCCGCCAGGGCCCAGGACGAGTGGTCCCGAGTCTCCGATGCGCGCGAGTAGCCTGCCGGCGGCCTGATCCCTCGCCGGCGCGTCCGGCGCCTTGCGGCCGACGCGCGAGCCCTCGGGCGTCGCCGTGTCGTTGGCGTCGGGGCTCATCTGAACCACGCCCTCGGCGTGAAAGTTGATCGTGTCTCCAGCACGCACGTAGATGCCCGAGTCGGTCCATCGCACGCGCGCGTCGACCCGAACCGTTTGACCGCCTGTACTTGCAGGCGCCACCGCCGATGTCGACGTCGACGCCGCCGCGCTGAACTCGCGCCACGTCAGCATGCCGTCGCCATTAACGTCGTATTTATCGAAGCTGGCGCGCGACCATGGCCATTCATTGCGCGCGATCATGTTGTTGTTGTTGCGGTCGAGAGACTCGAACTGTTGCCGCGCTCGGTTGTTGGTGGAAGGGGTGGTGGCAGTCCGCGAGACTGTGCCTCCGACCACTTCTGCACGGCTCAAGCGATTGTCGCGGTTGGTATCCAGTCGATCGAACGCGTTCATGGTGCCGTGCCATTCGTCTCGCTCGATGTATCCGCTCCCGTCAGCATCGATGTACTCGAAGCGATCGCCCCGGTCGTCGTCGTAATCGGCCGCACCGAGGAATTCCGAACGCGTGATGACGTTGTCGCCATTCCTGTCGACCCGGCGGAACGTCTCAGCATCGAAGTACCACTCGTTGCGCGTGATACGGTTGTCGCCGTTTCTATCGAGCCTCGCGAAGTTCGAAGCCGTCCAGTCGTCGATTTCGTACTGGGAATCGTAGTCCATGTTCTCCCAGTTCTCATTGCGCCAGGACGCAACGCGAAGCTCCGATCCGGACAGCACGCCGTCGCGATTCCAGTCGTGCACGCGGAACGATTGCGCGGAGCCGCGCCATTCGTCGCGCGTGATGATGTTGTCGCCGTTCGTGTCCATACTGCGGAAGCGCATCTGGGTTTCCCGATCCTGCGCTTGCGGTGATTGCGATTGAGCGACCTCACTCGTCACCGGCGCTTTGACCACGCGCGAGCCAGGGTCGCCCATCGGCGGCGTCCACGGAAGAGTCATCAACGCAAATATCGCCAATGGAGCAGCAGACATAAATGCCTCCCACTGGACAGGCAGCACAACCCGTACCGAGGCCGGGTAGGTGGCTATTTGATGATGCGGCGGTGTGAAGATGTTGATGTGCTTCTGCGATGACAAGATGATGAATTGATGTGCTGACGGTCAGAGTTGCCCGGATGAGATTGTAGATTCGCCCATATTCAAGGCGACGTCGCAGCCTTTTCGAGCCAGCGCATCATCTGGTCTGCGGAAACCACTCCCGCCTGCTGCAGCACGGTGCGGCCCTGGTAGAGCACGACGAAGTTTGGGATGCCCCGCACTCCAAACCGGTTCGCGACGTCGGAGTGTCGATCGGTATCCACTTTGAGCACGAGCGCGCGCCCAGCCATTTCCACAGCGACACGCTGCACCTCTGGCGCAGCCATGCGGCAGGGGCCGCACCATTCCGCCCAGAAATCCACGAGCACCGGCACCTTTGCCGAGCTCACGATGTTGTCGAAGCTTTCCGCATCTGCCTCGATCGGTTCTGCAATCGGAGTGAGCGCCGTCTGACACGCGCCGCAGCGTACTCTGTCGGCGAGATTCGAAACCTGCACGCGGTTCTTTTTTCCGCAGTTCCGGCACGCTCTGATGATGCCCGGCATGATCAGTAGGTTTCGAAGTTGTAACCGAACTTCCGCAACCGGCCCGACCAGAAATCATTCCAGTGGCGTCGCTCGGTCAGCAGAATCTGATTGATCTCTGCGCCGTCCACGCGAGTCGTGTCGCGCGATA
>DASPWV010000594.1:0-5331 GCA_035637635.1 Vicinamibacterales bacterium
CAGCCAGCTGTTCGCCCCAGACCGCCGGCAAGGTGTGCGTCCCGTGTCCTCGTGTCGCATCACTGATCGGAATCAGAACAAACTTCCCGCGCTTCACGCGCTTCATCAGCGTCTCCATCATCGGCAGCTCGGGCGGATTGACGAAATCATCAGCCGAGTTGATCGCAAGAAGCGGCGCGGTGATCTGCTCGACATGCGGCGACGGATCGTAGTCCTCCGACGCGCGGAAGTAATAAATCATGTCGTTCGCGTCGGTGTTCTTCATTCGTGACGCAATCTGACCTGCGAGCCACGCATCTGCGGCCTTCGCTGTCGGGAACTGCTTCTGCCACTGAAGCGGAACGCTCGTGGCCATCAGCAGAAATCCGAGCGCACTCGCCAACCCGCGTGGCTGCTCGCCGTACTCGCCGTTCTTCCATGTCGGATCGGTGACGATGGCATCCACGAGGAGTTTGCGCCAGACGCGATTGCGTCCGGCAATCTCCACGGGATTGCTCGCGAGCGGCACGAGCGCGTCCATGAAATCCGGATACAAATAGCCCCAGACCCACGTGTGCATGCCTCCCATGGACGTGCCTGTCACGATGTGCAGCCGCGAAAGCCCGAGACCTTCGGTCACCAGCCGATGCTGCAAGCGCACCATGTCCGTGTAGCCGTAGTGAGGGAACTTCATATGAAGTCCGTCGCTGGGCTTGCTCGATTCTCCGTGGCCGATGTTGTCGGGCAGGATGATGAAGTAGCGCTCCGCGTCGTACAACTGGCCTTTTCCATAGAGGCGGCCGGCAAACGCGTCGCCGAGAAACTGCCGTCCGGTGCCGCCGGTGCCGTGAAGAACGAGGATGCCGTTCCGGACGACGCCGTCTGGATCTTTACGGGGGGTCCCGACTGTCCGGTAGTGAATCTTCAGTTCCGGCAGCGTCTCGCCGCTCTCGAATTTGAAGTCGCGGACGATGAAGTCACGCTCGACCGGCGCGGGATAAGCCTGCTGGGCCGATGCGATGCCGGGCAGCGTGAACAGCAGAGCGCAAACCAGGCGAATCATGCAGGGATCTTACTGCGAGTGCGAGCTCTGGAATGGGCGGGGCTAAAGCCCCGCCCCTACACGCGGAGAGACTTCGGCGGGGCTAAAGCCCCTCCACTACGAACGGCTGGCAGCCATCGGCTGTGGACCGGGGATAGCCGACGGCTTTTATCGCAGAGTGAACGTCAGCTCGATCGTGACGAGGACCGCCACCGGTTGCCCATTGCGCATGCCGGGCACGAACTTCCACTGCCGTGCGGCTTTGATGGCTTCGTGGTCGAGGCCGAAGACGGAATCGAGCGAGCGCGCGATTTTGACGTCGCCGACGGTGCCATCGGGCATGACCACCGCTTCGAGCAGCGCAACACCCTGGATCTTTGCGCGCATCGCTTCAGCGGTGTACTGCGGTTTGACCTCGCGCAGCAGCGTCGGCGTGCTCACGCCGTTGCCGGGCCGGTAGACGCCGCCGCCAGTGCCGCCGCCCGTGCCGGGTCCAAGTCCCGATCCCGAGCCCGGCCCCGAGCCTGTTCCGGTGCCCGTTCCGCCGCCGCCGCCACTGCCCGACCCCTGTGATGTGCTTTCAGCAATCTTGGGGGCCAGGAGCGCGCCGGGAAGCGGTTGCTCCGCGGCCGCCATCGGCTTGGCGGGAATGACGAGTTGTTCCTCGACCCGCGGCTCAATTTTCGGCGGCTCGATCGGGATCGGCTCCGGCTTCTTTGCCGGCACCGACACCTTTTCTTTGCCCGTGATTTCGAGCTTCTTCGGCGGCTCGGGCGCCTTGTTGCCCCCTCCGCCACCACCGCCGCCCGGACCCGGCTCCGACAACCACACGATGTCTTTGGCTTCGACCTGCGGGAGGATGTTGAGGCCCGACGACTGCGGCGCGTAGCGCATCACCAGGAGCACGATCAGAACGAACAGCACATGGGATGCGACTGACGCGGTCGCGCCGAACCGCGAGTGTGCGTGTTCGAACGAGAAGCTCACGCCCGTTGGGCGGTCGGACAACAGGTACAGCCCTCTAGCGCTGGGCTGTTTTTTCGGCGAGGGAGGGACAGGCGCTTGGTGCATGCGCAGTTGTGAAGTGTCCACTTTCATTCTGACCGACATCTTTGGCGCGTGACAAGAGCAAAAGACACGCCACGGCAATAGTTTACGACCTAGGCGACATGCAGCAGGAACTCTCAGGTTCGGCAATAGCCGTGGGGCGAAATGCCACGCCGGCCCGGGGTCCGGTTGAGACCGGGACCCTCTACGGACGCCTGCTTATGTTCGGATTCATTATTAGGACGCCCTAACGGGTGGAATAGCCGCTGCGCGCCCGCACCTTCAAATCGAGACGGCTCACCTTGACAACGATGCTGCGCCACTGTGTCTCATCGGTGGGCCAGGCGCGCGAGGGGGCGTACCCAATCAGGTATTGCGATCTGAGGTCGTCCGCAATTGCCGCAAGGGTCGGGGCGAGCTCGCGCGGATCGTTCAAGTGAAACGACCGTCCTCCGCTCACAGTGGCGAGCTCCGCAAAGAGCGGCGGGCGCAGCTTCCCGATAGCAATCGGGTAGATCAACACGTCGGAGCGTCGCGCGCGTTCGACAACCGCCGCGGCTGTCGCGCTGCTGTAGCGATCTTCGCCGTCAGAGAGCACGACGATGGCCCGCCGCCCGGTTTCGTGTTCCAGCAAATCGAGCGACTTGATGATCGCGTCGTGCAGCGAAGTGCTGCTCCACGGATCGAGCAGATCGAGCGCCTTGAGCAGCGGCTCTTTATCGGTGCTGAGAGGCGAGAGCACCTCCACTTCTCCGCTGATGCCGATCAACATCGCGCGATCCTCAGGCTTCAGGCTCCCGACGAACGCGCGTCCCGCCGTGCGCGCCATCGTGAGCGGCTTGCCTGCCATGCTGACGCTGCGGTCGACGGCGAGCGCCACCGCCGCTGGAAACTCGCCCGAGATGAACGCGGTGATCGGCTGCGGCTTTTCGTCCTCGAGCACGGTGAACGTGTCGCGAGGCAGATCCTTGACCACTCGCCCTTTGGCATCGGTGACCGACGCGTACACTTCGACTTCGTTGACGCGCGAGAGAAACTGCGCGTGTACGAGCTCGGCAGAAGCCGCTGAGGTTAGTGTTAGAATCAGGAGGATGGTCGCGGCTCGCGGCCACTGGGTGAAGAAGGAGCCGCTAATGGGTCTGGTTGCGCTATTCGGCCCGATTGGTCTGCCGGAGATGCTGATCATCCTCGTGATCATCATGCTCATCTTCGGTGCAAGCCGCCTGCCGGAAATCGGCAAGGGCATTGGTCAGGGAATCAAGAACTTCAAAAGTGGAATGAAAGACGAGTAGTCCAGCTTAGAGGACGATGCGCGTCTCGCCCATCCGCCGGGTGACACGCTCTCGATCGAGCCATTCGAGCAGCGGAATCGCGAATTTCCTGCTCACTCCGTAGCGATCCTTGAACATCGCCACATCCACTGTGGCGCGCCCCCCGGGCGCCGAAGCCTTGAGCGCCTGCATGTCTGCCTTCAACTGCTGAAGGCTATCGGCGTGGAAGATCAGCGAATCCACGCGCGTTAAGACTTTCTGGCGGAGCAACAGCGACGTCATTTTCTCCACCAGTGCCGGTACGATCCGCTGCTCCGCGGAGATCGTGGCAGCATCCGGAGGCTTGAGGCCGCTCTCTCGATAAACATCTTCCAGTGTCGCACGCGTCCGCGCTTCGTCTGGTGTGAGCTCCAGACGATGTCCCGGAAGCGCGAGGCGATCTTTCACGATCAATCGATTGGCTCGCGCCAGCTCCGCGAGCACGAGGTCGTACACGTTCGGGTGCGCTCGCGCGAACAGACGCTCGCGCGCTTCCTCGCGCGGGATTCCCTCGACAAGCGGCTGCGCCTTGTGAAAATCGGCCACGAGCGACAGCAGCCTCTCGCTGCGATCCTTGACGATGAAGGCAGACAACAATCGATCGGTAGCCAGTCGCACCCCGCCGGCCTGCTGAAGTCGCGCCACGTGGTGCGCAACCTCGTGAGGTGAGATGCCTGCGCGCGGCACCAGTTTGTCGACCGGCAGGCCAATCGCGCCGCTGTCGCGAATCATCCGCTCGAGCGCGACATCGTCCGATCCGGCTGCCGGCAGGACGAGGTCCTCGAATCGCTGCAGAGCGGCGGCTGTTCGGACGCCGGCACGCGGCGGGTCGGGGTCGAGCACTTCTCCACCGCCAACGGTGATGGGCGGCGAGTATGCGCGCAGCACGAACCGATCGCCGCGCGTAATTGCAATGGGCGACTCGAGGCGGATCCGGACCGCCGCGCGGCTGCCGGGCGCGATCTCTGATGCGGTGATGCCGGCGACCGAAACACGACCGAGCGCTTCCGTGGTGCCGTGATGAAAGCGGACGCGCGCACCGTGTTTGAGTTTCCTGGCGCTGCCGAGCAGATCGACCATGGCGTCCAGACGCCGCGTCACCATCACGCTGCCAGGGGCTATGAGGGTTTGACCGCGCGCGATCTCGCCGACCTCGATGCCTCCGAGGTTCACGGCCGTACGTTCCCCCGCCACCGCCTGAGTTCGCTTCTTGCCGTGGACCTGTAGCCCTCGAACGCGTACACGTCGCGATCCGGCCGCGTCACCACTCTCTTGTCTGCTCTCGGGTACCAGCGCGAGCTCGTCCTCAACTTGTACTGTTCCCGAGACAAGCGTTCCCGTAACTACGGTGCCGAAGCCTTGCATCGAAAAGGCGCGATCGACCGGCAGGCGAGCAGCAGCGTCTTCCCGGCGCGCGGGAGTGCGAGCGGCGATGTCGATGAGTGCGGCTCTCAATTCATCCAGCCCTTCACCCGTCCGCGCCGAGACGCTGATGACGGGAGCGTGCTCGAGAAACGAGCTCTTGACGAGATCCCGCACTTCGAGACGAACAAGCTCCACTGTCTCGCTATCGACGACATCGGCTTTCGTGAGGACGACGATTCCCTGCTGAACCCTGAGAAGCCGGCAGATGTCGAAGTGCTCGCGCGTTTGCGGCATGACGGATTCGTCGGCCGCCACGATCAACATCACGCAGTCGATGCCCCCGACGCCGGCGAGCATCGTCTTGACGAACCGTTCGTGGCCGGGGACGTCGACGAACGCGACGGTGGTCGCGTTCAATGTGGCGAACGCGAAGCCCAGCTCGATGGTGATGCCGCGCTCTTTCTCCTCTTTGAGCCGATCGGGATCGATTCCGGTCAGCGCATGCACCAGGGTGCTCTTGCCGTGATCGATGTGTCCCGCAGTGCCAACGACTATGTGATTCAAGGTTCTTACCGGCCCGCAGAAGGC
>DASPWV010000595.1:0-2100 GCA_035637635.1 Vicinamibacterales bacterium
TTCCTGGGCGAGCGTGATAGCACGCGCGAAGCGCCCCGACGATTGCCACTTCGCGATGTACCGGGCGACCTCGTCGACGTATTCAGGGGGCGCCGCAATTTCACATTCGCCGAAGATTCGTGTGACGCGCAGGATCAGACGTTCGGACTCGGTCAGGTCGCGGTTGTACAGGTTGGCGACGAAGCTGTCGTACGTGTTCTCCATCTGCCGGCGACGCTCGAGGTAACGTTTGACTTGATCCTCGCCCTGCGCGCCGCCACTCGACGCGATGAGCCGCTCGAGATTCGCGATGTCCACGTCGAGCGTCTTCATCGAGTAGAACAGGTCCTCGGCGAGCGCCTTCTGCTTAGCCATCTGCAGATGGCCGTAATAGGCGTACCCGGCAGCCGCAACCACCGCGGCGGCGAGCACAACCACGACGCCCAAGTACTTTCTTTTTTGCTTCTTCTGGACCTGCTGAAAGGCCTTGCGGATCATCATGGTCCGCCGGCCGACCGGCTCGTCATCCACGGCGGGAGTGAGATATCGCGCGGCGTAATCGTTCAACGCCAGCGCGTCGGGCGCTTGCGACTCGCGCTCGGTCTTGCGCGGATCGGTGGCGCGACCCGGCTGTTCGATCTCGAGAGACACGATCGGCCCCTGGCGGCCGAGGCTAATCGTCAGTCCTTTGCTGATGGCCGCGGTCTCGAGTCGCATTCCGTCGGCAAAGACGCCGTTGGCGCTGCGCAAATCCTGAAATGTCCAGCGGCCATCTTCGACCGAGACCAACAGATGCCTGCGACTGACGAGCGCGTCGTCTATCCGCACTTCGCATTCCTCGCCCCGGCCGATGTGAAACGATTCGGTGAATCGATGCACGTGGCCGTCCGGGGTGCGAACGCGGAGCACCGGAGCCGATCGCGTGACGGGCGACTGCCCTGTTGCCGACATACAGCAGATGACTTTGCGTAGTTTATATGTCGGTCCGGATGCGCGCCTGAAAACCATTGCGCACCGGTGGGCCGACAGCTTATGCTCGTGCGGCACGAGTGTCCATGTGATGCTTCGCAGGAGAGACGGATGTACTTCAAAGGTCAACGACTCTTAGTTGCGTGTGCAATTGGCCTGGCGATTCTTGGGCTGGCCTCGAACGCATTTGCCCAGGCGCCAGAAGCCCCGGTCGTAACAGTTTTTCCCGACAACACGATTCTCATCACCTACAACGCCCCGGTGCCTCCGCCGGCGGGGACAACCCTCGTCGGCACCTTCAACGGACTTCCAATCGGTCCGTTTGTGATCGGGAGGGCCACCAGCGTGTTCTCCGGAGGGCCCATTCCCCCCGGCTCCTATACGGTGCAGGTTGTCTGGGGCGCCGGCGTCGCGTCGCCGGTCACATCGTTTGCCGTTGGCGGGGTCGTCGCGGGCAGGCCTGGGACGACGACGATCCATCCACCGGTGGTCACCGGCGATGCGGTGGCGCTCAGTTGGGATCCGATACCGAACGCCACCACCTACGACCTCGAGGCGGTCGTTCCGTCGACTGGACAGACGCTCAGTCTTCCAGTCGGTCAGGCGAGCATCGTGGTGCCGAGAGTGCCGTTGGGAACGTACACGGTCCGCGTCAGAGGACGTAACGCGTTTGGGGTCGGCCCGTTTTCGCCGCAGGTTCTCGTCGCTGTCACCACGCCGTTCCGGTTACGAGATCTGGAGATCTCGCTCACGTGGAATACGCTGGTTGACATGGACCTGCACGTCATCGAACCCGACGGATCGCATGTGTGGTGGCGGCACCCAACGGGACCGACATCCGCACTCGAGACCGAGGACAACATCACGGGGTTTGGACCTGAAACCGTCTCCGTGCCGATCGCCGGCGCCGCAGCCGGTGTCTATCAGGTATTCATCGTCCACTACCGGGGCGCGATTCCCACGACATCGACGATAGCCATCACGCTTGGTGTGGGAACGCCAAACGCGAAGACAACCATCTTCACCAGACAGAGCAGCACACCCGATGCGACCAAAGGCATCAACGTGGCGTTTGTCGATCCGCGAAGCGGGATGGTTGGCGAAGTGACCGGCAATCGTCCGACGGCCGCCTCGGACGAGCGGGAGTCAGTG
>DASPWV010000596.1:0-11592 GCA_035637635.1 Vicinamibacterales bacterium
GGCCTCACTGAGCGCCCCATTCAACCCTTCGGAGCCATCGGAATCGGTGTGTCCTCGGATCTCAATCTGAACCTGCTGTGCGCGGGCGCGAGCGACCTCATTCAGTTCGATCAGCAGATCGCGGATTGTGCGCATCGCTGCGTCCTGACCCGGAGTCAATGATGACGAGCCTTTTACAAAGAGTACCGCGAGCGTGTCGAGGCGCTCTTTGAGAGCTATCTCGGGATCGCGCCCAGCGTATTCGAATCGACGAACACCGGCGAGCGCGGGTGCGATGCGTTCGCTGTCCGTAATCCATCGCGTCGGAGCGGGACCGCTCGCCGTCAGCAGACCGTCACGATAATCGAGTCGGACGCCCGCGGGCGGCCGCAGCAGGTCCATCGCTCGCGAGGTGACGAACGCAGGGTGCAACGCCTGATAGGGTTCCCACCGGCTGTCGATGCGATCCGGCCGGAGGCCGGACGAAGAAATGAGAGCTGCGGGATCGGTTGCATACGGATCGCGCAAGCCGGAGATGACAAACCTGCCATTCTGACGGCCGCTCGACACGACGACAATCCCGGGTTCGGCGCGGAGCCGCTCAACATAGCCGTCCCAGCGCTGCCGATCGCGGATGCTCGAGAACAACCATGCGCCTGCCGCGACAGCCACAATGGCGCCGGCAACGGCCCACGGCCGGTTCGACCTTCGTTTCCCGGATTCACGAAACTCGCTGACGAGACACTCCTCGAGAATGGGTCGCGCCTTCTCGAAGGGCGCGGCATCGCCGTGGAACGACCGCAGCTCGGGTCCGAGCTGTCGATGCGTCGCTTCCAGAGCGTCTTCGAACACGCGGCGAATTGTTGCCGGCGCGGTGCCGCGCACGACGCCTGCGAGAACGGCGTGCGGTCCACGCTCGACGAACACGGTGAGGTCGCCCACGCGCATCGCGTCGAGCGAGTCGCCCGCGCTCACGCGGAACGAATCGCGGACGAAGTCCTGAATCGCAGTGAGCATCGCCGACACCTGATCTGCATCCGCAGTCGTGCCCAGCTCGCGCGTGACATGCTGCAGGAGGAGTCCCGTCTCGGCGTGGATCAGGAAGACCTGCTCCACGCGATACTGCAGCGTGTTGAGCAGAACGACTTCGCCGAACGATTTGCCGGTTCTCCATGCAGTCCAGCGCCACTGCAGCGCTCGCCAGGACAGGCTTTGCTCGACGCTGCGGCTGAAAGAATCCATCATCGCGCTGAGCGTGTGTCCGATCGCTTTGCGGATGGCCGGGCCCATGACGGGGAACAGCGCATCGGCCAGGGGCTGAGGATCTTTTCGAACCGATGACGTGAGGCCGTTTTCGATGAGCGGTGCGAGCGCCTGACTCAAGCGCGGATCGTCGGCGCGAAGTGCGATGGCATCGGGCAGCACGCGGCTGACATCGTGAGTTTGAACCGAAGAATCTCGAAAGTGGGCTTGCAGCTCGTCGAGCTCGCGCTGCTCGGGACCAACGAGCAGGGAACGCAGCTCCGCAAAGCTATCCTCAACGGCGACCGAGCTTGGCCGAGGTCGTCGACTCCGATCCGGCCGGCGCTCGTCTCGAGGGCCGTCGTTGGATTCAGGCATCCTCCAGTCCCTCGGCGCCCGGCACCCTGAGCTCGTTGGTCAGGCGCAGGGCCATCTCCGTCAGAAGGGTCGCCAGCGTGGCGCGATCGGCCTTGTCCGTGCGCAGCTCGCCTGTCTCACGGGCCAGCGAGGCGAGGACCTCGTCGATCTTCTCGCGGATGTCATCGCTCAAGCGCTGATGCTGATCGAGCATCTGCTGTCGAAGCTCGCGCTGGTTCTTGGACAACTGCTCGTCGACGCTCGAAATACGCCGCTCGATCGATCGACCGCTTTCCTTCAACTGGTTGGACAGACTGCTGGTCGAATCGACGCGATCCTCGTGCTCGGATTTGATCTGACCCGTCAACGATTCGGTTTCGTTGCGCACGTAGAGCTCGAGCGCGTCGAGTCGCTTTTTCACGTCGTCTTTGAGCGAGTTGGTGTCTTTGACGAGCCGCTCCTCGAGGCGCGCAAAGCGGCGCTCGACCTCGCGCAGCTGGCTGCCGAAGAGGATGTCGCGCACCTTGTCGAGGTTTGCCCCGCCTGTCACGTCCGACTTCAGCGCCTGCGCCGCGTCGTCGGGTTGGCGAATCGTCTCACCGACCACCGTCAGTTGCTCGTCTTTGGATGGAATCATGGCGCTCTCCTTCACCCGGAGTCGCGAACGGCAATTGCAGATAGCCGCAGATAGCCGCAGATGGCCGCAGATAACCGCAGATAACCGCAGATGCCCGCAGATAACTGCAACAACCTGTTGGTCTGCGGCCGGCCGCGACCGTCGGCGGCAGTTTTGTTTGCGCCCGCGCCGCCAATGCAGGGTTCGTCGCCATGCCTGAAGGAGCGGGGATCGGAGGCTAGCACAGCCTCAAGAGGCACGCAATTGCGCGGATGATATGACTGGCGGGTGGCTCACGCGGAACCTGCGCCCCGTCTAGCGCGGCGTCGGTCGCCCTTGCTTATATAAAGCACTTTGTAATATAAAGTTTAACGTGCCGCGCCTTCGACGAGCAAAATTCATCCTGCCAGCGTTGACGGAGGCGACCAGTCCGTACTGGCGACCGATCAAGTACTCGCTCTTCCCGCCACTCGGCCTGGCGACCCTGGCCGCCTATCTCGATTCAGATGTTGAAGCCGTGCTCGAGGACGAGCACGTTCAACGCCTCACGCTCGACGACCGGCCCGATCTCGTGGTGATCCAGGTGTACATCACCAATGCCTACCGCGCCTATCAGCTTGCGGATCACTACCGCTCACGCGGCGCTTATGTCGCGCTGGGCGGTCTCCATGTCACGGCGTTGCCTGAAGAAGCGGCGCAGCATGCAGACTCGATCTTTCTCGGACCGGGCGAGGAAACGTTTCCACGATTTCTCGAGGACCTCGCCGCCGGTGCGCCGTGCCGCCGGTACGAATCGTCGACGCGCACGCTCGTCGGCGTCCCGCCAATCCGTCGCGATCTGATTCAGCGTCGGCTGTACCTGGTGCCGAACTCGATTGTGGTCTCGCGCGGATGTCCTCATCACTGCACGTTCTGCTACAAGGACGGCTTCTTTCAGGGGGGCCGCTCGTTTTACACACAACAAGTCGACGCGGCGCTCGCCGAGATTGAGAGACTTCCGGGCCGCCATCTGTATTTCCTGGACGATCACCTGTTTGGGAGTCCGCCGTTTGCGCGGCAGCTGTTCGACGGCATGCGTGGCATGAACCGTGTCTTTCAAGGGGCCGCGACCGTCGACTCGGTTCTCAGATCCGACCTGATTGTCGCCGCGGCGCGCGCGGGTCTGAGAAGCCTGTTCGTCGGATTCGAGACCCTCAGTGCGGAGGGACTCGCCGGCGCCTGCAAGCGGCAGAATCTCGGACGCGATTACCGCCAGGTCACGCGGCGGCTCAACGACCTCGGCATCATGATTAACGGCAGCTTCGTCTTCGGGTTGGATGGCGATGACGCTGATGTGTTCGCCCGGACCGTGGACTGGGCCGTGGAGCAGGGCATTACGACGTCGACATTCCACATCCTCACGCCGTATCCGGGAACCGCGCTTTTCACCGAGATGGAGCGGCAGGGACGAATCACCACACGCAACTGGCATTTGTACGACACACGGCATGTCGTTTATCAGCCACGCGCGTTCTCGCCCGATCGGCTCAAACAGGGCTACGACTGGGCGTACGAGAGCTTCTATCGCTGGAGCAACATCACGCGCGCAAGCCTCGCGCACGACGATATCAAGCACACTCTCAAGCACTTCCTTTACAGCGCGGGATGGAAAAAGTTCGAGAGGGCCTGGGGCCTCGTCATCCGCTTGAAGCAGCTTACGCAGCTCCGTCCGATGCTCGAGGCAATCTTGTCGCCCGTGAGGGTTGAAAACGCGAATGCCGCTCCGGCGAGCGCGCCTCCCGTCAAGGTCTGTGATTCCGCTACTTCACCTTGACGTCAGAGACCCCCGGACGCCTCTGCGACGGATCGGCCTGCGCCATCCCGCGCACGTGTTTATCGAGGAACGCGAGCGCGTATGCGTTGATCAGATCGTGCTGCTCGTCTCTGAGATCGGACCACGAGAAGTGGCCGGCCCCCGTGAACTCGACGAAATACGCAGGCGACGACGTCTCGCTGAAGCAGCCTCGGGGTTTCTTGATCGCCGGTGTAATGCCCAGATCTCTCGTGCCGCCCTGGTACATCACCGGGATGCCGAGAACGCCAAGATGCCCGTTGACGGGAAACGGCTGGCAGTACGGCGACAGCGCCAGCGTCGCCTTGATGGAAGGCGACGTCAGCTTCCAAGACGGCCAGGCACCGGAAATCCCAAGGACGGTATAGCCGCCGAGCGAATGTCCGGCTAACGCCACGCGCGACCAGTCGATGCTCGTGTTCCATTTCTGATCGGTCCGGAGTGCGTCGAACAGTTTTCTGATGTCGTCCGCGCGGTCCTTGTATGTAGCCTCGGTCCACGCCGACGGGTTGCGGAGATCTTCCTGCGCCTGCGCGAACCCGCCGCCCCCGCAAATTGCGTCCTGATGATTTGGTGCGACGACGAGATACCCGGCGGCTGCCAGCGCTTCGGTCAGGAAGGTGCTCTGGGTGTTGCAGCCGCGAAAGCCGTGTGAAAAAACGACTAGCGGTGCCGATGTGGACACCGTCGGGCGCCATATCGCAACGCTCAACCCTGCAATCTGCTGCGTCTCGACGCCGCCTCGGGCCCAACGGCCGCCGGCCCGACCGCCACGGCCTTGACGAGGCGGCCGATTGCCGCGCAACTGGGACTCGTTGCCGCGTGGGCGGCTCTCGGGCTCTGCCTCAGATCGCGCAGCGAATCTGACCATACCGCGAGCGGCGGTCAGTGTAGTGCCGATGACGAGCGCGAACGCGAGCACGAGCAACGTGACCGTGCGAGCTCTGCGAAATGTGAGCCGACCCACCGATTATTCCGAAGCTGCGAGTCGAGACGGGACCAATCCGCGAAACCACTCCGGCACCTTTCCCCGGCACGGGGGAAGCGGATCGCAGGCCAGCAGATACAGCATCACCGTGGTGAGAAGCACAAGGGAGTAACTCAGGAGCACAATCGGCAAGCGAAGATTGACGTAAACAAAAAAAATCGGATACGCGAGCAGGAGCGAGAGCGTGAGAAATGAAATGCGGAGAAGCAGATCGCCCACGCGCCTCGGATTCCTGAACCCGTTCGCGACGCGCCGATAGGCGCTCTTCTCGTACACCTCGACCGGCACTTTGAAGATCGTCTGGGTCAGCACATAAAACAAGCCGCCGCAGAATGCGCCGATGAGTATGCGGCGAGCGAAGTCGCTGCTCAGGAAATACAGGCCCGCCCAAATGAAGTAGACGATGATGCTCAGGTTGGTGAGCTGGACGGCAAGCCACACGTTCGTTCTGCCGGTGAGCAGCTGAAACTTCCGGCAGCACCATTCGGTCAGGTTCAAGAGAACCGAATCGATGGTCGTCATTGCGGCCCGTCGCCAATATACACCTGAGGTCGGTCCCGGAAGCTCATCCATTGGCCGCCACGTCACGGATGGCTTCGTCGGGGGCTGCGGATCCGAATGCGCGCGCCGGACATCGTGCCGAGCCGTCGGCGCACGTTCCTCGAAGAGGACTGGAGCGTCGGCGCAACGAAAAGCCTGCTTGGCGCCGTCGCTTGTGGCGCTTGCGCGTTATAGCGAAGCCGAGGCCGTGTTGCTCGACGCTCGCAAGGATCTCGGCGCCTTGCCCGCGCCGCCGGCTCGTGACGTGAAGGCGACGACGACGCGTCTCGTCGAACTGTACGACGCGTGGGGGAAGCCTGATCGCGCAGCGTCGTACCGGGCGCTCCTGGCCTCTTAAGCACTCGGCAGCATAGTCTCGCCCTGCGTTCGCGTCCCATAGGCTCCACGCCTATAATCGGTCAACGCCTACGGCACCCAGAATTACAGCTGTTTGCCGGCAGGCGGCGGGTTCATGTGAACGCTCTTCGGTCCGCAGGCCACGTTATTCGAACTCCGCTGGATGCCTGGCGCCCGCGACCGGATGCAGCGTGGCAGCAGATATCGGCAAGAAGGCGCTGGTGGCCTACACCGCTGACTACGTTTTCTACAAAAATTAAGCGCGCTGGCTAGGCGGCAGGCTGTGGACGAACCTGAATCATTTGCTCATCGTGATTCCGTTGCTGCGTGCCGTTCGCGGCCAGATGCCAACGGGTGGACACCAGGCCCACTTCCAGAACCCCACCAGCAACGCGAGATTCATCGTCATGAACAGCGTGATCAAACGGAGAAGGCGAGCGGCGCTGCTCGGGCCGCGAGCGGCCAGGCCGGCCGCCGCAGCGCCGTACGCGCCGATCTGTCCCGCCAGCGCTAACGCGTACCAAGGATCCGTCACGAGCAGCAGATTGCTCACAAACATCGTGACGAGAAGAAACGGGCACAACCAGCGCAGTATCTTGTGCGACAGGAACGTGAACGCGATCCATCCCTGCGAGGGAGCCAGCAGGCGATAGAGGATCGGAATGCTCTGGAAATCGCCGGCGCCGATTCGGCGCCGGCGCTCGAACTCCGATGCGAGTTCGGCCGGAGTGTCCTCGTGCGCCACCGACTGCGTGTCGTAGACGATTGAGGATCCGGTGCGAAGACGAATCGAGAGCGGCAGAACGAAATCGTCGACGAGCGTACCCGCTCGAAGCGGCGCAAAAAGCTTGCGGCGGATCGCATAAATCGCACCGTTCGCGCCAAGTAACGCGTCAAGACGTGCCTCGCAGATCTTCAGGAACGTCTCATACTTCCAGTAGATGCTGTCCACGTTGTTGCCGCTGACTGGATCGCTCAGGACGAGCCGTCCGCAAACCACCCCCACGCGATCGTCCTGGAACCATCGCGCAACACGCCGCAACACGCCAGGCTCGATAAAGGCGTTGGCGTCGGAAAACACGACGATGTCTCCGCGCAGCTCCGGAATGACCTGATTGAGAACGTCCGCCTTTCCGCGACGCACGCGAAACTCGATCAGCTTGACCCGGGGATCGTTGAATTCGGCCACGAGCGAAGGCGTCGCGTCCGTGCTGCCGTCCGACGCGATGACCACTTCGAAGCGATCGCTCGGGTAATCGAGTGCGGCCGCGTTTTGGAGGCGGCGCGTGATGATGTCTTCTTCGTTGTGAGCCGCGATCAGAACCGAAATGAAAGGCGGGCTTGCCCCTTCGTCAGGGCATCGGCGAGTGCGGCCGAATAGCCGTGCGGCTGTCCACACGACCAGTGGGTAGCCAGCGTAGGCATAGGCGATACCGGCGGCGCTAAGCCAGAAACAGGCAGCCGCGACGGAATCCAGGGAGGGCATTCTAGGGGGTCGGCCGCGCAACGAGCGCCATGGTCGGACGGACCTTGCAGGAATTCATCCAGCGAAATGCGGCTGATTTCAACGAAACGCTATAGCGGATCTCTCGACACGGAGCGTTTTGACACCGTCCACTGAGAGAAAAGACGCCGTGTAGAGCGACATCTGCGAGGCCGACATCGCATCACGCGCGCCTGCCTGACGCGAACGCTGGAACCCGATTTGCCCTCAGCCCATCCTTGTCGGCGGCTAGAATCACTTCCGTGTACGTGCGCGACCGCACTGCAATCGTAGCGGCGCTGACCGCGGCGCTCGCGTGCGAGTCGATTTTCGCCCAGGAAACACCGGATTTGTCGCGTCCAGGCGTACATCCCCAAATCGCGACGGCCGGCGTGTACGATGACAATGTCTTGTGGACACCATCCGGAGGGTCGGATTTCGTCTGGCGTGTGAGCCCCGAGATTCGTGCAGAGCGCAAAACCGCGAAGGTGTTGGTTCACAGCCTTTGGAATATGGACGCTGAGCGCTTTCAGGAGCACTCCGACTTGACAACCCCGCTGGCGCGTCTGACGACGAGCCTCGACCTGATTGTCCGGGCAACCGCCCGGACGGCGGTGGAGGCAGGCGGCGGTTATCAGCGGACCGCTACACCCGTCGACTTGAACGACGGCACCGGGCTCGCCGCCGTCCGCACGCGTGCGTCGGTCTGGCATGGTGCGGCCGAAATCGTCAGCGCGCTCAATTCGCTCACGAGGCTCGGCGGCCGTCACGAGTTCAGCAGGCAATCGATCAAAAACGGGTTGACGACTCAAACCTACCTCGGCGAGGTGTGGCTCTCGCGGCAAGTCGGCAGGCGCGATGAGATTCAGGCCCGGGCGGGAGCGATGGTGTTCGATCCGGGCGCGGCCGTTCAATCGGAAACCGTACTCGTCGGCTGGACGCGCCGGTTTTCGGAGAAGACGACCGCCGGCGTCCGCGGTGGCCCCCGATATACGCTTGGCTCGTTTCGTCCGGAGCTCGCCGCCAACATCGTGCGGCGGATGCATCTCGGACACGCCTCGCTTTCGTACGTCGCGACGCAGGCAGTTGCGGTCGGTTTTCCCGAGCTCGTCGACGTGCAACGTGCGGAGGCCGAAGTGACCTATCGTTCGCCAAAGAATCTGGAGGCGACACTGCAGGGCGCTGCGCATTTGAACACGATCGGGACGAACGACGTTTATGTGTATCGGCTCTCTGCTTCGATTGGCCGACCGATCGTGCGAACGATCTCGGTCTCGATTGGCTACGATGCATATTTTCAGCGCGGGAGCTTCGGCCAGCACTCGCCCGGCGCGTCCCTGGCGCGCACCGGCATTTCGCTGCAAGTCATGGCGCATCCGCCTCGTTCGCAATGACACGCGACAGCCGGTTCATCTTCGCGCCTTCGACGCGTCGCCGAGGCAGGTGGCCAGCGGCGCTGTGTGGCTTCGTGCTTGTGGTCATCGCAGACGTGGCGGGACAGACCCCCGCCGATCGCGTGTCCAGAGCGGTGTCGGCCGAATACCGGATAGGCCCTGAAGACGTGCTCGACATCCTCGTGTGGAAAAACCCCGACCTCACGAAGACCGTTCAAGTCCGTCCGGATGGCAAAATCTCGCTGCCGCTGATCAACGACGTGCAGGCGGCGGATCTGACGGCGATGGAGTTGCGGGAAGCGCTGTTGAAAAGCTACGCCAAATACTTCACCGAGCCCGAAATCTCGATAAACATCCGCGAAATCCACAGCATCAAGGTTTCGGTCCTGGGCCTCGTGAAGACGCCCGGTCGGTATGAGCTCAAGAGCGAAGCGACCGTCCTCGAAGCGTTGGCGCTCGCCGGCGGATTCGGCGACTTCGCGAAGCTCGACAAGGTATTCGTGCTGCGTTCTGATGGCGCTCACTGGACGCGGCTGCCGTTCAATTACTCGAAAGTGCTCGACGGAGACAACCGCGAGAACTTCGTTCTCCGTCGCGGCGACATCGTGATCGTTCCCTGACCGGCGACAACAGCACATATGCCGCATTCTCCGCACTCGCCTCTTGTCGGATACCTCGACACACTGCGACGCCGCTGGGCGTTGGCCACGGTCGCCTGTTCCGCCGTGCTTGCCGCCATCGTTCCGTTCGCTCTGGGGCTTCCGGACATGTACCGCGCCAGTGCGACCATCCTGGTGGAAGGGCGGCTGTTCGAAGGGCTTGGCGCGAACTCCGCGGAGCTCGATGCGCGTCTTCAAACGATCAAACAGGAGGCGCTCAGTCGCGCGCGTCTGACCGACCTGATCAACGAGTTCGGCTTGTATTCCGTCCCCACGACGACGTCGCTTTCCGAGGCGCTCAATCGGTTGCAACGCGACATCGAGATCGATGTCACGAGTACAACGCAAGTGAGCGGGCAACCCACCACGGTCGCGTTCAAATTGAGTTACACAGGCGCAAGCCCGGACACCGTCGCGCGCGTCACCAACGCGCTGGCGTCGTTCTACATCGCGCAGAACGAGAAGCTGAAATCCATCGCGCTCAGCTACAGAACTGATGCGCTGAAGGGCGCTCTGGCAGACGCGAAGAAGAAACTCGAGGACCAGGAACGGCGCGTCGCGGCCTTCACGCGCAGCAATGTCGGGATGTTGCCTGCACAATTCGAAGCGAACCAGGCGGCGCTGGTCAGGATCAGCCAGCAACTGCAGGTCAACGCCAACGAACAGATTGGAGAGAGGGACCGGCGGCAGACCTTGCTGAATCAGATCTTCGAGCTGAGGAATGTGCGGCCCGGCGACGAGGCCGACCCGCGGGTCGCGCTGACGCTCAAGACGAATCAGTTGGCCGCGCTGCGGTTGACCGAGACCGCAGATAGTCCGAACGTGAGGGCTGTTGAACGCGAGATTGCGACGCTGAACAAGCAAGTGGCGTTGCAGGAATCCGGTTCGGGGGGTGTGATCAGTCGACAATCGCGTCTCGACAATCTGATGACCGAACTGGCCGATACGGAGACCCACCTGCAGAAGCTTGCCAAAGACGACGCGGAGTTGCGCCGGTCCCTGGAGGTGTATCAGTCACGGATCGAACAATCCGCCGCGCAAAACAGCGAGCTCGAATCGTTGATGTGGGATTACCGCGCGGCGCGCGACTCGTACGGCTCGATGCTGCGGCGATTGGACGAGGCGCAAATCAGCGAACGCGCGGGACAGACGCAAGGAGCCGAACAGGTGCGCATTCTCGATGCGGCGGTTTCGCCGACAACGCCCGCCGGGCCCGCTCGCCTTCGCTTGATGGTGATTGGTTTGCTGCTCGCGCTCGTCGTCGGCGTGGCGATTGCCTTCGCGGTGGACTGGTTCGATACCTCATTCCACAGCATCGATGATCTGCGCGCGTTCACGCACGTCCCTGTCATCGCGAGCATTCCGCCAATCCTGACGCGGCACGACAGAATCAGGAAGTCCCTCGTTCAGGGAGCCCTCGCGACCGGCGCGACGTTCCTTCTCGTCTTGGTTGGCACCGGCGCCTTCCTCCTGGCGCAGGAAAGCGATAGTCTGGCGCGCACACTGCTGCGCCTGGTGTGATCGATCGTGTTTTCGACGAGCAACGGCAAACGCGCGATGGATCGCCATCTGGTCAGCGTCCTCGATTCGACGTCGTTCGAGGCCGAGCAGTACCGGCAGCTTCGCCAGCGCGTGGAAGAACTACGGGCGACGCGCAACGTCTCCGTGATTGCGGTCACCAGCGCGGTCGCCGGCGACGGTAAGACGCTCACGGCGATCAACCTCGCCGGCACACTGGCGCAAGGCCATGGCCGCAAGGTCTTGCTCGTCGACGCGGACCTGCGGCACCCCACCGTTGCCGCCAAACTCGGTCTCGATTGCACCAGTGCCGGATTCGGGGCGGCCCTGCAAGGAGGCGCCGGAGCGCTGCAGGCTCTCGTGCAGCCAGTCGAGGGTTCCGCCCTTCAGGTGCTGCCGAGCGCGGGCACCTTCGAGAACACGTACGAGTTGCTGTCGTCCTCGCGGGTCACGGAGCTGTTCGCTGAAGCGCGATCGAACTACGAGTACATCGTCGTCGATACGCCGCCGATCCTCGCGGTGCAGGACACCAGCCTTCTCCGTTCGACGGTCGACGGGTTCATCGTGGTCGTCGCTGCCAACTCGACGCCGCGAAAACTGGTCGGAGAGGCGTTGAATCTCCTCGAGC